>NZ_RZQP01000341.1:0-4884 GCF_003998165.1 Mesorhizobium sp. M7A.F.Ca.US.007.01.2.1
CAGCCAAGGCCTAGAGTCATTCAGTTATGGGCCAAGCAAAGGGTGGTTCTCCTCGAGCAGCCTTTGCTCTAAGGTGGCTTCCATGGCTCTCGTCAGGACGTTGATTGACGCATTTGAGGCTCGCGCATTGCGGGTCGCGGTGACGCCGTCACCGCGCACGCTGCGCGCCGAGCTTTTGCGGCTGTGTGCCCGCATCGGCTATTCGCCACCTCTCTGCCTCTGAAGCATTCGCCCCGGCTTGGCCGGATAGAATCCAGAGGGAAGATCAGACATGACCTATCAGAATTATTCGCTGACGCAGCTTCAGCAGATCGACGCCGCGCATCATCTGCATCCGTTCACCGACCACAAGGAAATGCGCGGGGCCGGGTCGCGCATCATCACCCATGCCAACGGCCCTTTCATCTACGATTCCGAGGGGGCTGAAATCCTCGACGGCATGGCCGGGCTGTGGTGCGTCAACATCGGCTATGGCCGTGACGAGCTGGCCGAGGCCGCCTATGCCCAGATGAAGGAACTGCCTTACTACAACTCCTTCTTCAAATGCTCGACGCCGACGCCAGTGCTGCTGTCCAAGAAGCTGGCGGAGATCGCGCCGAAGCACGTCAACCAGGTATTCTACGGCTCTTCCGGGTCGGAAGCCAACGACACCGCGCTGCGCCTCGTGCGCCACTATTGGGTGCTGGAGGGCAAGCCGGAGAAGAACCGCATCATCTCGCGCAAGATGGCCTATCACGGCTCGACCGTTGCCGGCACCTCGCTCGGCGGCATGGATGGTATGCACAAGCAGCTCAACGGTGCGGTGCCCAACATCGTCCATGTGATGATGCCCTATGCCTATGAGCTGGCGCTGCCTGGCGAGAGCGATCATGATTTCGGTCTGCGCGCGGCCGGGGCTGTCGAGGAGGCGATCCTCGAAGCCGGCGCCGACAAGGTTGCCGCGTTTATCGGCGAGCCGATCATGGGAGCCGGCGGCGTGAAGATACCGCCGGCGAGCTACTGGCCGGAAGTGCAGCGCATCTGCCGTAAATACGATGTCCTGCTGATGCTGGACGAAGTCATCACCGGTTATGGTCGCACCGGCGAATGGTTTGCCGCACAGACACTCGGCATCGAGCCAGACACGATCACCACCGCCAAGGCGCTGACCTCGGGCTATCAGCCGCTGTCGGCATTGCTGGTTGGCGACCGCATCGCCTCGACGCTGGTCGAGAAGGGCGGCGAGTTCAACCATGGCTACACCTATTCCGGGCACCCGGTGGCCTGCGCCGTGGCGCTGAAGAACCTCGAGATCATCGAGCGCGAAGGGCTGGTCGACCGCGTCCGGAACGACACCGGCCCTTACTTCGCCAAGGCGTTGCAGGAGCGCATTGCCGGACATGATCTGGTCGGCGAGGTCCGTTCGATCGGACTGATGGGCGCGATCGAGATCGTCAAGGACAAGGCGACCAAGGAGCGGTTCCTGCCGGCTGGAAGTGCGGCGGTAACCGTGCGGGATCACGCCATCACGAATGGCATGATGCTGCGCGCCACCGGCGACACGATGATCCTGTCGCCGCCGCTGATCTGGACCCGCGATACGATCGATATGGCCTGCGACCGCATCTCGAAGGCGCTGGATCTGGCGCAAGCCGATCTTCGCAAGCGGTAGAACTCGACCCCTCGGCTGGGCGCTCTTCGGCGGGCGCGCCCAGCCTTGAGACCATGCCGAAGCGGCGAGGGAACGAATTCCATCACAAGCGCGTAGTGTGTGGGGCAGCGGCTGATTCGGCCGCCACAAGGGGTTTGTTTCCATGAGAGAAACCGGCAAGAGCCGACGGACGCGAGAAGCGGCCAGCATCAGCGGCGACCTGATGCTGGCGCCGCTGGTGGCGATGATGCGGCTGCCGTTGATGGCCATGGATGGCGGGAGCCGCCAGCCATGGAGTACGGAGACGGCGCGTGCGGTCAACGAGAAGACCGCCGCTATGGCCGAAGGCGCGTTTGCGGCGCAAATGTCTTTCCTGCAATCGGCGTCGCGGTTCTGGCCGGAAGTCTTTTCCGGCCGCACGCCATCGCTGTTCAACGGGGTTGCGGCGGAGCGCTCGATCAGCGCCGCGCTGAAGCCGGCAAGCCGTGCCGTGAAAGCGAATTTTCGCCGGCTGTCCAACAAGACCTGACCGGGGTTGCAAACCGACAGTTTCTGGGTCGGCGGCCATCTCAACGTCGATGCGAATGGGGCTGGTGACGCCCAGTTCGGCATTCCGGTCCACGGCGCCAGGGGCAAGGGCACGGCCTATTCGACGGCTGTCCGGACAGCCGGCACGTGGAGCCTGCGCCTGCTGGTCGTCAGGGTCGAGGGAGCCGATGCGCCGATCGTGCTGATCAACGAAGATCATGTCCCGATCCCGAATGCTGCAATCGGAATATAGCTAGGCAAAACGCAAAAAAGCGGCCTGAACGCGGGCGCGACAGCTGACAGTTCGGCCGGCTTCGTGGCCCAACAGTCGGGTGACCACTGCAGCGTTCCAGACAAGGAAATATGCTGAAAAGCCGGATGCTGTCTGACAGTATGCGCATGCGTTCATGTGGACCGGTGGCAATTTCAGACAAGGGCACGCGCATATGGTGAGTTCCTTTCGTGCGGTCGTGGTCGGTGGCGGCTGTGTGGGCGCCGGCATTCTCTACGGCCTGGCAAAGCGCGGCTGGACCGATGTGGCATTGCTGGAGCGAACACAGCTTACGGCCGGTTCGACATGGCATGCCGCGGGGCTCATCCCCTCTTACGCGCGCAGCCGCAATGTCGGCCGCATGATCGCCAGATCGATCGCGATCTATGAAGGCCTGGAGGCGGAGACGGGCCAGAACGTCGGCTGGCACAAATGCGGGCAACTGCGCATTGCCAACACGCGCGACAGGCTGGACGAGTACAGAAGCTACATGGACGTTGCCGAGGTCCAGGGAGTGCGGGCCCGGATCGTATCGCCCGCGGAGGCGCGAGAGATCTGGCCGCTGCTCGACAACAACACCATGCTAGGTGCCCTCTACCATCCCGATGACGGCCACATTGCACCCGCCGATGTCACCCAGGCCATGGCCAAGGGTGCACGCGACCTCGGCGCGAAGATCCATCTTGATACCGAGGTCGTGGGTTTCGAGCGGATGCCGAGCGGCGAGTGGAGGGTCAAGACCTCACGCGGCGAGATCGTCTGTGAACATGTCATCCTTGCAACAGGCAATTACGCACGCCAGACAGGCGCCATGCTGGGCCTGGACATTCCCGCGATTCCGATCCTGCACCAGTATTGGATCACCGAGGCGGTTCCCGAAATCGTGGAACGCAAACGGCTTGGTCTTCCGGAGATGCCGATCCTCAGGGACGAGGGTTACGAGGGCTATCTGCGCGAAGAGGGAGACGGGCTGATGTTCGGTCCCTATGAGCGCACCGAGCAGCTCAAGCTGTTCGCCGAAAACGGCGTCCCGGAATGGTTCGGCGCCGATCTGCTCGATGAAGATTTCGATGCCGTTTCCTGGAACTGGGAGCGCGCCACCGAACTGGTTCCCGCGCTCGGGCGCGCCGGCATCAAGCGCAATGTGCGAGGACCTTTCCAGATGACGGCCGATGAGCTGCCGCTGATGGGGCAGGCGTGGGGCCTGGAGAATGTCTGGCTCGCCGAAGGGGTGCCGGGGGGCATCCTTTGGGGTGGTGCGATTGGCTACTACCTCTCCGAACGGATCGTGGAGGGTGGCAACAGCATCGACACGGCGGAGCTGGATCCCCGCAGGTTCGGCCGCTATGCCAACAAGAACTGGACCCGGGCCAAGGTCCGGGAAACCTGGGGCACCCACGCCGTACAGCACTATCCGGGCCAGGACATGCCGGCGGCGCGACCGCAGAAGACGGCCCCGTCCTATGACCGCCTAAGTCAGCTTGGCGCGGTATGGGACGTGTTGAACGGCTGGGAAATGCCGAGCTGGTTTGCGCCCGCGGGTGTCGAGGCGCGCAATGTCTACAGCTGGCGCTGGACCCCCAAGGGGAACCACGTCGCCGCAGAGGTCCAGGCTGTCCGCCAGGCCGCCGGTCTGGTCGAGATGACACCAATGACCAAGTTCGAGGTCGGCGGGCCGGGCGCCGAGGGCTGGCTCGACGGAATCCTGGCCAACAGACTGCCGCGTCCCGGTCGTGTCGCTCTTGCCCATCACCTGACGCCGACCGGCGGCGTGCAGGCCGAGTATGTGGTGGCGCGGCTGCAGAGCGACCTGTTCTATCTCATATCGACGCCGCGCGCCGAACGCTGGAACCTTGACGATCTCGGCCGGCTGTTGCCGAAGGACGGCAGCGTGCATCTGCGCAACGTCACGGAGGATCGCGGCAGCTTCACGGTGGTTGGGCCGAAGGCGCGCGACATACTGCAGCCGCTGACGGAGATCGACCTCTCCAACGAGGCCTTCCCATGGTTCAGCGTACAGTCCGGCACCGTCGGCATGGCCAGCGACGTACGGCTGCTGCGTGTCAACTATTCGGGTGAGCTGGGATGGGAACTCTATCATCCACTCTGCTACCAGCGGCATTTGCTGGATGCGCTTCTGGCATCGGGAGAGGCACACGGGCTGAGGCTGGTCGGACTTCAAGCGCTGGAATCGCTTCGTCTCGATAAATCCTACCGGGCCATGTACCGCGATATGAACCCCGAATTGTCCGCCTTGGAAAGCGGCCTCGAGCGCTTCATCAGCCTCGACAAGAGGGACTTCATCGGCCGGGCGGCACTGGTCGCGAAACAGCAGCAGGTTACACGCCGGATCGCCACACTGTCGATCGACACGGATGGTGCGAGCGCATTCGCCTTCGAGGGCGTTTACCGCGAAGGCGAGCTCGTCGGCCACATCACCTCGGCGGGCTACTCC
>NZ_RZQP01000342.1:0-4868 GCF_003998165.1 Mesorhizobium sp. M7A.F.Ca.US.007.01.2.1
GCGCAAGGCCTGCCAGACGCGCTGCTGGAACGCCGTGCCGCGGACGTCGAGCGGCAGGTCGAGGCCGAGCGCCGGAGCCTCGACGAAACCGACGACGCGGGCGACCAGCGCCTCGTAGTCGCGGTCGCCACCGATCAGCCGTGCCCTGGGGAAACGGTCCTGCAGGTCGCGCACCAGCGCGTCGGGATCGTCGCCGAGCAGGATCGAGGCGACGCCCTTTTGGCTGGACGCGACCAGGATGGTGCCGAGCGAGGTCTCGCCAACGGCGAAGCGGATCTCTTCATGGGCGCCGCCGGCGCGATAGCGCGTCGGCGTCATGCCGAGCATACCAATGGATTTCTCATAGAAACGCCCGCTCGAATTGAAACCGGCATCGTAGATCGCAGCCGTCACGCTGGTGCCGTCTTCCAGGCCCTGGCGGACCCTGGCGGCGCGGTGCGCGGCGGCATAGTCCTTCGGCGTCAATCCGGTGACCGCCTTGAAGATGCGGTGGAAATAACCGGCGCTGCGGCCGGCGGCATCAGCCAATTCAGCGAGCGAGGGTTCTTCCTCGCTCTGCTCGATCCTGCGGCAGGCAGCGGCGACCATCGCCGCGTTGCCGGCCTCGAGCGACGGGCCATGTGGATCGCAGCGCCGGCACGGGCGAAAACCGGTCGCCCTGGCCTGGTCCAGCGTGTCGTGCAACTGCACATTTTTCGGATTGGCGCGCCGAGACGGACAGGAAGGCCGGCAATAGACGCCCGTCGTCGCCACCGAATACCAGAACTCGCCGTCGGCCGATTTGTCGCGCGCGACGATGCGCGCCCAGCGCGGATCGTCGGTGATTTGCAGCGGCGCGGACTTCAGATTCTTGGCCAGGGTGATGAACATGACCGCATTGAAGCCACCACAAGCCGGCCCCGCCACCCGTTTCCTGACAAGTGCCTGGAGAACCTCACCTGCCTTTCCCAATTTGGGAAAATCCTCTTGTTCCCAATTTGGGAATTTGCTATATCAGGTCATGCAGATAATTGCCAAGAAGGCGCTGAAGGATTTTTGGGCAAAACACAATCAGGCCGAAGCTCCTTTGACGGCTTGGTATGTGGCTGTCGGGAATGCTGATTGGAAGACCCCGGCTGACGTCAAGGATGCGTTTGGAGCGACAGTTGATTTCGTCGGTGACAATCGCATCATTTTCGACATTAGCGGCAACAAGTATCGTTTGATTGTCCACGTCGCCTACAAGTTTCACCGCGTTCTGATCAAATTCGTCGGCACGCACAAAGAGTATGACAAGATTGATCCGGAGAAGGTGTGATGGAAAACATTCGACCCATTAAGACCGTCGCCGATTACGATTGGGCGATCGCCGAAATCACTAAATATTTCGAAAATGAGCCGGAGGTCGGCTCTCTCGATGGTGACCGGTTCGACGTTCTCGCAACCCTGATCGAGGCTTATGAGGATAAGCACTACCCGATTGAAGCACCGGATCCCGTTGAAGCCATTCATTCGCACATGGAACTGTTCAACCTGTCGCGGAAGGCGCTGGCCGAGGTGATCGGATCATCACCCCGGGCGACCGAGGTGTTGAACAAAAAGCGCGCACTCACCCTGGATATGGTCTTCAAACTGAACAAGGAATGGAAAATTCCCGCCGAAGTCCTCGTGCAACCCTATCACCTTGCAAATGACAGGGGCCGCAGGCGCGCCTAACATGCACCGATTCTCCTAAGCCGCGCGCTTGGGTTCCACCGCGAATGGGCTGAGGCCGAGCCAGGTCTGCATCTTCCTGCCGATGGCCTGGTCGCCGGTCAGGGCAACCCTGGCGCCGGCCTTCTCGACGGTCAGCACTCCCATCCAGATCGCCGTCATCGTGTGCAGGTCGGTCGAGACGTAGAGATCGACATCGAAGCCGGGATCGTACCAGCACAGATCGACCTCACCGTGCTTCTCGACGATCAGCCACCACGACCGTTTGGACGCCGGGAGATCCTGATACAGGAATTGTATCACCGTGCGCCCTTCAGGCAGCGGCGAGGGGTTTAGATTGCGCCGCATGTCCCACATCAGCAACGACGGATCGAGGTTCTTCAGCGACAGCCGGGACTCGACCCATTTCTGCCCCCAGAAGCCCATCGCCTCGACGACAGGACGCAAATCCCGGCCGGCTTCCGTCAGCCGATATTCGAAGATGCCTTTTTCGCCCGGCACTTCCTTGCGCTCGACGATCCCGGCGATCTCAAGTTCCTTCAGCCGTTGCGACAGAAGGGTCGGCGACATTTTGGGGACGCCGCGGCGAAGATCGTTGAAGCGGGTCGAGCCGGCCACCAGTTCACGCATCAGCACCATGGTCCAGCGGGTGCACAGCACCTCAGCGGCCATCGATAGCGGGCAGAATTGTTTGTATCCGTGCTGGCTCATGATTGGTGCCTCTCCCTCAAACCTGACCGAATATTAGGCCTTCATGAATGAAGCGGCCAGTACGGAAACTGTACTGCCCCGGTACAGATCACGGACTGGTTGGCGAGGGTCCTGCCATGCGAGCCTTTTGGCCGGTTGCACGGGATACGCCTGTGCACCGCAACCAGGAGACCACCATGACCGCCTACGTTATCGCAGACATCAAGATAAACGACCCGCAGTGGGTGCCGGCTTACGCCGCCTCGGTGCACGATCTCGTCCACAAGCATGGCGGCAGATATC
The DNA here is from genome assembly GCF_003998165.1 of Mesorhizobium sp. M7A.F.Ca.US.007.01.2.1. Taxonomy (NCBI): domain Bacteria; kingdom Pseudomonadati; phylum Pseudomonadota; class Alphaproteobacteria; order Hyphomicrobiales; family Phyllobacteriaceae; genus Mesorhizobium; species Mesorhizobium sp. M7A.F.Ca.US.007.01.2.1. The sequence goes on from NZ_RZQP01000342.1 coordinate 2,686, forward strand.
TGTCGCGCAGCGGCAATGTGAAAACGCTTGAAGGCAAGCCGCTCGATACCACGCTAATCGCGCTGATGGCGTTCCCATCGGAAGCGGCGGCGCGCGCCTTCACCACCGATCCTGCCTACGCGCCCTTCGTCTCGGCCCGTCAGGACGGCAGCGACAGCCGTTTCCAGATGATCGACAACACCGATCTGGCCGGAACGATCCCGTATCTGCCGAAGGGATGATCCTTTTCGGTAGCCGTTACATCAATTTCGGGATCTCCAAGCAACAACAGCCACAGCGCTTGCCTGCCGGGCCTCCGTATTTTCGGCGGCCGGCCAGCTGTGCTTTTTCAAGAAGAATGGAATGAAGATGATATCAAACTTTCGCAGCGGACTTCTTATGGCGGGGACCATGCTGGCAATCTGCACCACCCTCGCGCAGGCGCATCAGGAGCCGGCTGAAGCTGCCTCCGGCCCCAACCCGCTGGCCGACAAGGTGCGGGCTGTCAACAGCCGGTTTGTCGACGTCAAGGCAGCGGTATCAGAGGGCTATGCGCCTATTCCTTGTGCCAGCGGCATCACCGGCGGCGCCATGGGCATCCACTATGTCAACGGCCAGTATCTGAAGGACGACAAGATCGACATCGCCCGTCCCGAAGCTGTGATGTACGAGCCGATGGCCGATGGCACGCTGAAGCTGGTGGCGGTCGAGTACATCACTTCGAAAGGACCGGCATCGTTGGACGGCCAGCTGTTCAACTTCAACAACGCCCCCAACCGCTATGGCCTGGGTGAATTCTACGAGCTGCATGTCTGGGCCTGGAAAGGGAACCCGACAGGCACGTTCGCCGACATGAATCCGAAAGTGTCATGCGAGCACGCAATGGCGCCGAGCCAATAAGCAATGAGGCCAGGCGGCATTGACGCCGCCTGGCCCGACGATCGTTTTGCCTGATCGCCTCAGGCGGTCTTGATCAGACCGAGCTGGGTGAGGGCGGCGACGCCGTCATCGAGGCCGATTTCCTCGACGATCCTGCCGTCAACCACCTTCAGCACCGTGGTGCCGGTGAAGCGCATGGTGCGGCCGGTGGCGGCCGGCAGCGAACCGACGAGGAAGTCGCCGAAGGCTGGGCCGGTATGCGTGCCGCCGCCCTCCCACTGGCCGACGACATAGTCGCCCTCGGCAATCAGGTCGGCGGTGGCCCAGAAGTTGAGGTCCGGGAAGGCGGCGCGGAAGTCGGTCATGAAGGCCTTGATGTCGTCGCGGCCGCGGCGCGGCTCGTGCAGCGAATATTTCAGCAGCATGTCGGGTGCCGCGATCTCGTCGACGACGGACAGATCGCAACGTTCACCCCAGAAGTGGGTGAACCATCTGACGACGACGGCCTTGTTGTCTTCTTGCTTGGTCATGGGGAGGTCCTTGTTGTTGTCGTGCATGGGATCATCGGCGCCGCCGATGATCCAGGGGTCACCGGCTTGCGCCGCTGACCTGGGCAGCAGTAGGACGATCCGCCAGACACAAAACTCCGGTTCCTGCCGGCCAATCGAAAAGGCGGGTTCGGCGCCGGGCAGGGCCGCCTGGGCCGAAACCCGTTCCGCTGAGCCCAAGCATGGCTGCCCCGCCTCAGCTAGACCCTGGAAATCGGATGGCCACGGGAGAAGGCGATGGCAATGAAGAAGACCTATGAAAAGCCGAGGCTCGAGAAGCGCGAAAGACTGTCCGGCGTGACGGCGGGCAATGTCGTGTCGTCGACCTGGGGAAATTGACGGCTGCCTGGAGTAGTTCGGTACGGCCTTGATGAACAGGGGCTCCCAATCAGACGTCGACAACTCCGCCCGCGCGGTAACTGTTTCTTCTCTGGTTTTGCCGCAGATTGCGCCGCGGTGGAGCAGGCGAAGCAGACGATGGCGCGTCAGGGTAAGAAAAGTCGCAATGGAACGTTCTGGGCAAAAGCCCTGGAGCGCGCGCATCTTGGCGTCTGGGACTGGGATCTTGTGACCGGCGACTGCTTTTATTCCGCGACCTGGGCGCGGATGCTAGGCTACGATGAGAGCGAACTGGCCAACACCAGCGACCTTTGGCTGCAACTGACCCATCCCGACGACCGCGAGCGGGCGCTGGCCAGCGGCGACCGCCACATTGCCGGCCTGACCGACGCCATCGAGACCGAATTGCGGCTGAAGCACAAGCAGGGACATTGGGTG
>NZ_RZQP01000343.1:0-4756 GCF_003998165.1 Mesorhizobium sp. M7A.F.Ca.US.007.01.2.1
ATCCAGTTCCGCTCGGCGCTCGCTGTGTTCGGCCATTCTGTTCTGATTGATCAGCACGAAGGTAGACAGGAAGATTGCCTCGACGGAAGCGACCATGGCCAGGATCACGAAAGTTGGGTCCCAAGCTGGGATGGCTGGTATCGCGCCTAGGTTTGCAAGGATCCAGGCGACGAGGATTGCGAGATGCAGATAGACGAAAATCATGCTCCCCGCGAAGCGCGAAATAGCGCCGGCAATCCGCACCTGAACGCTTTGGTGCTCCTCCTGTTGTCGCCTGTGCTCGAACAGTGCCTCTATGTTCTGGTGGAGCACCGACTGCGTGTTGGCTGGACGTTGGTCGCTCATTTGGAAAGCTCATTTGAACGACGATCTGGTGCAAGCGGCGTCACTTGTCGCCCGCCTGGAACATTTGCGGAGCCGGACCTGGCTTGAACTCGTCGGCACGCAGCTTACGTCGCTGCCGACGGTTCGATTGGGAAAGGGCGTGCCGTGCTGAAATCGTGTGCACCATACCGACTACTGCCTGCGGGGCGCTCTGATGAACCATATGGCCAGCGCCCGGAATCACCTCGAGGAGAGACCCACCAACTTCGCCATGCAGGCGCCGTGCATTCCGTTCCGCATCGAACAACCGGTCTCCAGATCCCGCCAGGATGCCGGTCGGTACGGAAATGTCCTTATAGCTGGCCTTCACCGACAGGGCCGCGGCCAGCATAGATGCTGACTCCGAACAAACCGCCCGCAGTTGGGAAGGGCGGCTGGCGGCATCCTTGGCGGATGCGGCGAAGTCGCTGGCGATCATAGCGGGTCGAAATATCTTTTCCATTGCCCAAGGCCAGGCAAGCCTCACAAGCAGCGGCAACAAGGTGTGGCGAAACCCCGTTCCGATCACCGGCAATGCCGGGAGTGCGGCCAGTGCAAGATCCAGCCGCGGTGGCGGATAGTAATAGCCTGAGACAAGCACAATGCCGGCGACCGATGAAGGATGCCTGCGCGCCAACTCGAGGGCGATCCAGGCTCCCCAGGAATGTCCAAGCACGAGATATTTCTTAATACCCAATCTGCCGGCGGCGGCATGTATGAGGTCGGCTTGGTCGCAAGCGGACCAGCGCCGGGTGCGCGAACGTGAGCTTCGCCCAAAGCCGGGACGGTCAAATGCGAGCACCCGGTAGGTCTTTGCCGCCTCATCGAAGACGCCGCTCGACTTGAAATCCTCCGCCATGGATCCATTGCCATGCAGGAGAAGCAGCGGCATGCCGGTTCCGGCTTCGATAAAATGCAGGCGCAGACCATCAATTGCCATCATACGTCCGCATGTCAGGCTGGCGATCGCACGTTTGGCGCGGATGGCGTTGTATCCCGCTAATGCCGCTAATGCAGCGACGGACAACCCGGCCGCTAGTTTCGCCCCGTCTCTGTCCAACGCCATGCGCGTGCCTTAGAAGCTGTCTGCGTGACCCAACCTTCGAGGTCACAGCTTGTTCCGCCACCCTGTGCCCGGCGCGGAAGGCTTTTCAACGCCTGGCGATCGCCATGGCCGCGATCTTGCAATGATCCATGCTTGCGTCCCGAGGAGATGCTCCCCGGGATAAACGATCGTTCCATCATCGCGCACACAGCGCCTGGCGTCAGGCTGGCCTCCTCGGCATGACCGGCCCAAGAGTATGCATGACGCGTCAGCCTTCTCCGAGCAGGTAGTCGGAAATAATGCGGCGGTGGCACCGCCACCAGACGGCTTCCGCGCACATGATTGGGCAGCGATGCCGGCTGCTAAGCTCTCGCAGTTCCGCCAAGCCTTTGGCGAACGGCTCCGCCGGTGAGCGCTGTCTGCTAACGTGGCTCTCTTTGGAAAAGTAAGCCCGCTGCCTGGGCGGGGGGCTTGGGGTTAGGCAGCGGGCTTCGTAGGCGATTAGGGGTTCAGACGAACCGAACCCACGCAAACGATGCTCTCAGAGTGTTAACGAGACCTTAACGAAGCTCGGAGCGTTTTACCAATCTTGGCGACCTGTGGATAACCCTCGCAGTTACGCGTTCAATGACAGAGTTGAGGTCCACGGCTTCGCGGTCCCCTGGACAGCGTATTTCGAAAGTTCAGCAAGGTGCATCTCATGTCTTTCGTCCATTGAAGCCCGCCCGCGAGAACCGTGGCCCCCTAGTGCGGATCCAGCCAAGATGATTTTCCCGCGTTCCTCGATACCCCGTTGTCTAATTGAATTGCTGTGTACTGCTCGGCGAGGTCGCTTCGGAATGGGCCTTTGTCAAAGAACTTGAGATTGCAGCCGATGGCATAGCCGACATGTTTCGGGCGAATCTTCAGATCATCCTTCGGCGCGCTGCGTTGATGCTCCGGAACGTCGCCGGCCTCCCGCCAGAGCCAGCAACACAGGACGCATTGAACTCCCTCGCCGCCGAGATGAACATCGGCCGGTATCATTCAGATCGTGCTGAGGGAGTGGCTACAAACGAATGCATATCTGCCAGTCCCGATGATTGACGAAAGCAACATGGCTCGCAAGGAAATGGCCCGCAGAAAAAGGCCCGTGCCTGACGGCCGGGCCAAATTTTGGGAACTACGCCTATAGAGCGGTTATTCTCAGCCGCCCATCTTCTTTGCCATGGCACAGAAATCCGCGTGCGACTTGTTGAGCGTGGTGTCGCCGCAGTCTTTCAGCACCGCCTTTTGTTCATCCGGTTTCATGGACATCCATGCGGTCTTGAAATCCGCTTCCGACCTCAAGGTTTTCATGCCGGCATCCGTGAAGAAAGGTGACATCTTTGCAGGATCATCGAGCGCGGAAGTGGTGCTGCTGCCAGCCAGCGCTGAGCCCGTCATCACTGCGAGCGCCATCGCGCCCATCGTAAGCATTTTGATGCTCATTTTTTCCTCCGTTAGTTCTACACGCGCAAATCGCGTGACCTGGGGAAAAAACGTCGGCGTCTGAACTCTGTTCCCCCATCTCGCCGATTCCGCATCGGCAGCCGTCTGACGCGCGCTGGTGTCGTGGAGAATGGCCGGTGCAGTGAGCAGTCCACCGTGCGGCGACGGACCACTGCGGCCAGCCTAAAGTGCGATCGGCAAACGCGGGCCCATTAACCACTTTCCTGGATAGATCGGACCCCAATGGGGATGCGGGGAGTTTACCTTGCATGGAAAATCACAAGCACAGATTCTATTGTCATATTGAGCGCGACGGATTGTGGGGAGTTTGGGATTGCGTCGCCAACAGGCCGGCAAGGTTGGGCGGCGGCGACCTTCTCGGGTGCACTGCCCAAAGGGCTGAAGCTGCGGAACGCGTCCTGACGAAAATTTACGACGGCGGACTTGATGCCGTCGCTATCCGCATCGCCGGCATTGTCAGTTCTGTGGGTTCGGCCTGATCGATCCCTGCCGCTAGGCGCTTACCCAGCCTTAGGGGGCAGCACCGGTCCAGTGGTGTTCCACCGGATGAACTCGACCTCTTTCCCGGTGACTTGCCGCACCGTATTCAACAGCACCTCGTGCAAGACGCGCGTCTGCCTGTAGTGGTCGCAATGTGGTGATATGAACGGCTTGATGATGCTTAGGTGCAGCGCTTCCGCTGCCACCAGGAAGCGCTCGATTTCAGCCTGTGATAACTGCTTTGAGGGTTTTGACCTAGCCATTGCGACACCTTTTGAGAGTCGCCCCACCTGAGGACAATATTCCTACCGCGAGCGTTCACTGTAAAGGCTCAAACGTCGAAAAGGTCGTTTGGTCCCACGCCAATTTCGTCAATGAGGTCCGGCGTGTTGTTTCGCGGGCTTCCGACCTTCCTGTCAATCGGCCACATCTTCATCAGTTCCGAAGGATATGGCTTCATAAGGTCGCGTGGATCCAGTTCCGGGCCGAGCCAGCGCATGTAATCGGCAGGCGCCAGAATAACCGGCATGCGATCATGGATCGTCGCCATCAACGTATTAGGCTCGCAGGTGACGACAGCGAAGGTCCGGATCAACTCGCCGGTGGCCTTGTCGGCATATTCTTCCCATACTCCAGCCATGGCAAAAGGCTCGTCATCCTTCATGGCGATAGCGTAAGGCTGCTTTTTCTTGCCCGAAACATCGAGCTTTTGCCATTCGAAATAGCCGTCGACGGGCACCAGGCAACGGCGCGCGGCGTATGCTTTTCGGAACATGCCGTTGCTGGCAATCGTCTCGCACCGCGCATTGACAGGCGGTGGCCGCCCGCCGCCATCGCGCGCCCAGCCGGGAACCAGCCCCCACTTCGCAGAAACGAAACCGGCCATGCTCGTGGAAAGCTCTTCACGTACAATGATTGGATAAGTCAGGCTGGGCGCGCCATTCCAGACCGGGAACCCGTTGCCCAAACGCTCAACGTCGCCAGGGTGCGCGAACTCGAAGCGCCGTACCATGTCCGGGATGGTCGATTTTACAAAAACGCGTCCACACATTTACGGTCGTCTCATTGACAAGGATCGAGGCCCGCCCAAAATGGGAACGGAGTGAGAACGAGTCAAGGTTGTTGTGATGCCGAAGAAGCCAAAGGACGTAATGCTGCCAGGAGTATCGGGCGTCACAATCGATATCGATGACCGTGACAATCCTAGGGTCTGCCTGGTCGGGCTGTTGACTGACGAGGGAAAGCGATCCTTCACATTGAACGAAAGCGGTGCCCGGATGATGGTGAAGGCGATGCACTCGTTTCTCGATCTCCTCGACGGATCTACCTCCGTGACAAAGCCAAAACGCCCGGCCAACTGAGAACACAGCGCATGAT
>NZ_RZQP01000344.1:0-4746 GCF_003998165.1 Mesorhizobium sp. M7A.F.Ca.US.007.01.2.1
GTCGGCGATTTCCACCAGTCCAGCAGCGCCGTAGCTGCGCACGACGTCAACGATCGCCGTCGAGATTACGGGCAGGCCCGCAGCCAGGAACTCTGGCGTCTTGGTTGGGCTGATGAACCGGGTCGCCTCGTTGAGTGCAAACGGCATCCAGCCGGCATCCCAATGGCGCAGATAATCGGGCAGGTCGCAGTAGGCCTTGGCACCCAACCAATGCAGGTTGTCGGCCTTCGGCAGGATTGCAGGATCGATTTTGACCACGGGGCCAATCATGACGAAATGCACGTCCGGCATCGTCCGCGCCGCTAGCGCCACGAGTCCGGCGTCCAGCCGCTCGTCGATGACGCCGAAATACCCCACCCTCGGGTGAGGAGTGCCGGCCTGATCGGCTGGGTCCTTTCCTGGCAGCCTTGCCTTGTGAAAATGTTTCACGTCGATGCTGCTCGGAAAGGGGTAAATAGCCTGATGCAGGCGGCGCTTGGTCTCGAACAGGCTCAGGCCACCGGTGAAAACGAGATCGGCGCGGCGCAGAAGTGCCTTTTCCATCTGCGCCAGTTCGGGCGGCGCATTCTTGAAAGCGGAGAGTTCGTCCATGCAGTCGTAGACGCATATGTCTGGGTCAAGAAACTCCGTGAAGCGGAGAGCCATCGGCGTGTAATACCAGGCGATCAGCCGGCTGTGCGGCATAGAAGCTATGATCTGCTGAACAAACCTCCGCTGCACGGCATCTGATTTCGCGGCCGACGCGCCGAGCGGCAGCACTGGTGTCACGATCAGGATGTTTGGCGATGCCTCGCTCGTCCGCATCTGCGGCTGTGGCAGTTCTTCGAAAACAGGCTCCTCAAAGTAGACCACTCTCTGCTGCTCGGATGCGAGGGTGAGGATATGCTGCGGCCGTTGATGAACGAAATTCCATCGCAAGTGGGAGAAGCAAACCAGTAGATTTTCCCTGCCAGTGTGTTTACTGGCGGATACCCTGCCCAAGGCTGCTTCCATTGAGATGTTCCTTCCCGTAATCTTTAGTTTATGTTACGACTAACATTTGTTAAGCGCGGATCGAGGAGAAATAGACTTCGATGCCAGCTCCTAACTTTCCAGCGCGTGAGTTGTTCCAAGGTGAAGTGAAGAGCTCTCGGTCACCGCTCGGATGACGAATGCGACCATATTTCCGCGAAGCTGAGAACGCCCGCCGCGCATCGCCGGGCTTTGAAAGCGTGAGCGACGGGGGAATGTCGGTGGAGAACGGACCTGCCGTATTTGCGTTGAAGTCGCTGGCTATAAAATGCGCAGGACATCAAGTTGATTCGCCCGCATCGCTGGCGAGTCCGTGCCAGGCGAATTCCGGGGCTGATATGAAGATCGACTTTGCGACCAACGTTTTTCCGCTGTTTCATCCGCAAAGCGTGGATGATCTCAAGGACCCTTGCCCCGTCTTTGATGGCAGCCTGTGGCACGTCTTCGGCTCGAGCGGCACGGTGACCACCGAGACGTGGACGATACTGCACGCCACGGCGCCGGACCTTTATGGGCCGTGGACCGAGCATCAGTCGATCGAGCTTCCAATCAATGGGAGTGGTGTTGCGGCTCCGGGGGTCATCCACGAAAGCGGCGTCTTTCACATGTTCATCCAGACCGAGTTCATGAAGTCTGGCGGCCGCTGCGAGCATGCGGTTTCCAATGACGGGTTCCAGTGGGTGGTTCTTAGCCCCGCCATCCTCGCCATCCCGGACACCGAGGAAGATGGCATTTACGATCCGCATCCCGCACTTATTGGCGGCAAGCGCTATCTCGTCTATTCCGCCATGCCAAAATTCACCAGGGTGCCGCAGCCCGACATCTATCTCGCACGCAGCCAATCCGACTCATGGTTCGGTCCTTGGAAGCGGATCGGCAAGATCCTCGACCACAATGATGTGCCTCACCACAACACGAGAGAGGATCCCGACTATGAATGGGGCATTGAGGGCGCACAACTGGTCGAATTGCCGGACGGTCGCGTGCTTCTCAATGCCACTTGCTTTCTGCCCAATGGCCTTCGCGGGAACCGGCAACGCGTGTTTTTTGCCATCGCGGATAACGTTGCTGGACCTTACGTCTCGATCGGCCCGGTGCTGGAACCAGGCCAGCCGGGAGAGAACGGCCACTCGACAGTGATGATCGAAGGCAGCCAGCTTTCACTGTTTTATCAGAGCCGGGTCGCCACGACTGATCATCGGTGGCGCTACGGCTTGGCCAGATGTGACGTCGCTCTGCTTTCCAGGGTCGCGTGATCCGGTCGGCGCCACTCGCACCGACTGCATCAACGAACTGGACGGCTCGCATTGCGAATAAGCGTCCGTGGCTCGAGACATTCCTGCGGAAAGCCTGCCGGAATTAAGTGTTCCTCGCACGGAACAATGCATCAGAGCTGAGGTTCGGCTGACTTCCAACCAGGAGTCAGCCATGTATTCACCGACAAGAAATTGCAGTACCCGGTTCGTGTGGAAACGCCCAATCCAGTCTTTGCCCGTGCCTTGCAGCAGGCCATCGGCGGAGTAGAAGGCGAGATCCGCGTGGCCTTGCAGTATTTCTTCCAGGCATGGGGATGCCGCGGGCCGGCCAAATACCGCGACCTGTTGTTGAACACGGCGACGGAGGAGCTCGGCCATATCGAAATGCTGGCGACTGCGGTCGCCCTCAATCTTGAGGGTGCACCACTTTCGCTGCAGGAGGACATCTCGTCGGACACGGTCGGCGGCTCGGTCCTCAACGGGATGAACTTCCGCCATATCTTGTCGACCGGCCTGGCCGCACTGCCTGAAAACGCCAACGGCGTTCCCTTCAATGCTTCGCATGTCTATGCCAGCGGCAATCTTGCCGCGGATATGGTCGCAAACGTCACCGCGGAAGGAAGCGGCCGCGTGCTTGCGACCCGCCTGTACAACATGACCAGCGATCCCGGCATGAAGGACATGCTGTCCTTCCTTATTGCGCGCGACACCATGCACCAACAGCAGTGGCTCGCGGCAATCGAAGATATGGGCGGACGGAACGCGTCTCTGCCGGTCCCCAACTCCTTCCCGCAGGAAAAGGAGCATCAGGACGTATCCTATGCCTTCATCAATTGCTTCGTCGAAGGTGTCGAACCAGCGCAGGGACGTTGGAGCGAAGGACCGTCGATGGACGGCAAGGGCGAGTTCTCCCTGGTCGCCGGTTCGCCAATGGGCGAGGAGCCCATCCTGTCGCCGCCTCGGCCAAGTTCCGGCGCCCAGAGCGAGCAGATGATCGACAGGCGGGCAGCCGAATAGGCAAAGATAGCAATGCCGGAGGCAGCCGGCACTCGGCTGTCTCCTGCTAGCGGCTCCTGCGGAGTAGGGCGCACCCATTGGTGACTGGTGCGTGCCTGACGAAGCTCTCCATTTCCGCTTCGACATAAATGCTTCACCTAGGGAACATCGCCGGCTCCGCGAAGTTGGACAGCCACGGAGGACGTGCACATGAACAGTGTCATCTATCTTATCGGCGTTATCGTTGTCGTGCTGGCGGTCCTCTCCTTCCTCGGTCTTCACTAGGTGGCCCCATGCAGCATGAAAACGATCAGGGCGGACAGCCCACCGATTTCGACAAGGCGAAAAGCGACGTTTCCGAAAGGCTTCGCCAGGAAAATGAGCGTGCCAGCGAGTTGCTTCACGACGCGCGTGACACGGTCACCCGCAAGGCTGGCGACTATGCATCTGAAGCCAGGGAGGTCATCTCCGACAAGGCGCAGGAAGCGCAGCGCGACATCGGATCGAGCCTGGCGGCGCTGGGCGGCGCACTGCGCGCGGCCAGTGATCACCTGGCCAACAACGATGAAAGGAACGCATCGAAGTTCGCATTGGATGCTGCCGGTGGCTTGGAGCGGCTTTCATCGTCATTGAAACAGAAGCCGTTCGGCCAGGTCCTGGAGGACGTGCAGTCCTTTGGCCGGCAAAATCCCGGTGTCCTGCTTGCCGGATCGGTATTGGCCGGATTGGCTCTCGGGCGGTTCATCAAGGCCTCGCCGCCGGCGGGTCCAGAATTTCAGGATGCGCCGGGAGACCTCAAATCCCACACCGATCAGGCACAGGGTTGGTCCGCTGATCGGTCGCAGGATTCTGGCGTCGTCGGCGATGATGGGGCCATGCAGAGCACGGAGCAGGACAGATGAACACCCAGGACAACCCAAGCCTTGCCGGGCTGATCACCGACTTGGCCCAGAATGTCACCACTTTGGTGCAAACCGAGGCCAGGCTGTTTCGGGCCGAGCTTTCTGAAAAGCTTGCCAAAGCCGGAGCAGGTGCCGCGGAAGTGCTGGGCGGCGCGATCTGCCTGCTCGCCGCGCTAATGGTGTTGCTGCAGGCACTCGTTATTGCACTGACGCGGGCAGGACTTGGCGCGGGGTGGTCTTCCCTGCTGGTCGGCGTGGTCGTGGCGGCCCTCGGCATTATCCTGCTGCGGACCGGGACGGCCAGCATGGCGCCTTCGGAACTTACCCCCGACCGCACCCAGGAACAGCTCAAGCGCGACGCGAGCGTGATCAAGGAACAGGTGAGATGACTGAGAAATCCGCAGCCGAACTTGAACGCGAGGCCGAGGCAGCCCGTGCCCGGGTGATGGAGACCGCCGAATCCATTCGAGGCAGGATGACGCCGGGACAATTGCTGGATGAGTTCACCGGGCTGTTCTCGGGAGGGGAGAGTTCGGCCATGCTCGCCAACCTCAGAACGCAGGTCCGAGACAATCCTTTGC
>NZ_RZQP01000345.1:0-4700 GCF_003998165.1 Mesorhizobium sp. M7A.F.Ca.US.007.01.2.1
GGATTCACTCACGTGCAGCGCAGCAAGCGCCACCGCTCTAGGCCTTGTGGCAAGCAGTTTCAGAAGGTCACTGCTGGGTCTCGCACGGACTTTTTTTTTGGCCATCGTTGCGTCTCAACCGTTCGGACAAGATGGTTCACGTCTCAAAGTTACAACGCCTTGACGAATTAACCGCATTTCCATGATCGGGAGAGGTCGTTCAATGTGGCGTCAGGCATCTTCCCAAAGCATACTATCCCGCTTTGAGGCAGCGACACAGAGGCAAGTGCTACCGAATTTGCCGTAGCTACGACGTCCCTATCACCTTGTGGTACCTTGCTGATAAGCGGCGCAGGAAGCATGCCTACGACCGAACCGGGGAGGGCATGATGGCAGGAATATGCATGCGGGGGGTGTGTGCGGGCAATTTGCTTCGGTGGCGAGCCGGCCTGGCTACTCCCTAAGGGTGTATGGAGATTGGCACATCCTCAGGTGATACTGCGACGATGAACCGGACGTTCTACGCCAAGCTCTATCACATTGACGGGCTCGCGCGCGCCATCGGCTGGAGGAAACTGGTCTCAGTACTCCTTCGCCGCGCACTCGGGATCGGCTCGGCGATGAAAGTTCGCTGTGGCGATCATGAATTGCTGATCAGGCCTACCGACAGCGACTTGTTTGTCATGTCACAAATTTTTGGGCACGGCGAATATGAAATTGGAAAGGGTGGACAGAGCGCGCTCAACCGGCTCGCGGCAGGATGGAGACGGAGGGGGATCATACCCGTTATCGTGGATGCCGGCGCTAACGTTGGCTACTCGTCGATTTTCCTCAGAGACCAGTATCCTGATGCTGTGGTGATGGCCATCGAACCGGATCGCCAAACGCATGAAGTCTTACTCTCGAACTGCGCCGGTCTAGAGCGGATCATGTCTGTTTACGGCGCACTCTGGTGCCACGAGGGCGAAGTTGCACTTGTCAACAGCGAGCGCCCATCGTGGGCACGGGGCGTGGCAGACGGAGAAGGCGTGCCGTCGGTCACCTTACGGGGCCTTCTTGCCAGACTGCCCAAGGCGAAATTGCTGATGCTTAAGATGGACATTGAAGGCGCGGAGCTGGAGGCAACGCGAGACTGCGGCAAGGTCCTCAAGCATGTGCCGTGCATCATCGTGGAACCACACGACTTTATGTTTCCCGGCCGAGGCTGCCTCACTTTCGTCTACTCGCTTTTGAGCGGAAGGAAGATCGACAGCCTCGTCAACGGCGAGAACCTCATATTCATTGCCTCGGAACTCCTGGCAGCACCGGCAGCCTCACGGCGGCCGACGACCGGGGGAAAGCGAGCGTTGCCGGTGCGCGCGGCCAAGGCTGTGCCTTAGCGGCCGCGCCAGGAGCCGATATCTGCGGTCGTCAAGGTTCGGTGTAGACGACCTTCGCCAACTACGGTTCGGCACGAACACCGTATCTCAGGATCGTCGCATCAGGAGCGACCCAGTACCTGCCTCAAACCCGTCTTGCTCACGTCCGAAGCAGGAAGCGGGAAAGGTTCGACTTGGCCCGCGGTCTTGTCCAGATACTGCATCAATGCCGTCACCAGATGGTAGAAGATGCTCGCCGGCACCTCCGTTGCCAGTGACCTTCCGCGCTCGTCAATCCTGTCGATCCACAAGCCAAGCGGCGCGGGATCGATGTGCCATCTGAACAGGCGCGCGACACGGGCTTCGATCTCAGCTTTCAGGTCAGGCCCGCCAATGCCATCCAAGGCTACGGCTGCCTTGACGGCTTCGCATTGCGGCCAGCTGCGGGAGAGCCGGTCGAGAGGGATTCCCTGCCGCGATACGGCAGCAAAAGCCAGACCTGTTGTCCGGTTCAATCCACTGGCGACCGCCGATGAATAGAGCTTCCTTGCGTAGGCGACCAAGTCTTTCTGGCCGCTCGCTCGTGCGAAATCGACAAGGAGCGAAGCCCATTCGAAGTGATGCCCCGGTTCGGTCCACTGTCCTTCATCTCCCTGCAACGGCAACCAATCGGCGTCGAAACGTTCCCCAACCGTCCAGCTTTCCTGGTCGAAGAAATGGCTCCGGAAGAGATCGATGATGCGTGCTGCCCGACGCAGATATTCACGGTCGCCCGTGGCGCCATACCAGGCAAGAAATGATTCCAGCATGTGCATGTGTGGGTTCGAAGACCGCGCACCGTTCCAGCCGGGGCTCTCGAGGAACCCGGTCAGACTGTCGTGCTCGAGGTGGGCGTCGATGAAACGAAACGTCTGTTGTGCCAGTTCCAGGGCATCGTGGTGTCCGCATCGGTGAGCTTGAGCCAGCGCCAGGAGCACGCAGGCATGGTCGTAGGCGTCCTCGGTCGGGTCGGCCACGCTGCCGTTGGCATTGAGAGTTCGCACCCACCCGCCGCGGTTCGTGCGGCCGAATCTTGCGATGAAGTCGATACCGTGTTCGATGAGTTTGTCCGCCGGACCAGTCCAGCCACGTTCCTTGGCGACTGCGAAAGCGTAAATCTGGCGAGCCGCAGTGCGCATGCGCTTGGGTTTGCCCAATGGCCTCGCATCGAAGCCCAGGGCCTCATGGAAGCCGCCGTAAACATCGTCGACGCCAGCGGTGGACCACAGCGGCAGGGTTTCTTCGAAGAGCCAGTGCTCCACGCGCTTGCGCCATGAGCCACTGATGATGATCCGGTCTTCGGAGGCAGTAAATTTCGTTTCGAGGCGCCCGCTCTTCTCCAGCTGTTCGACGATTTTTTTCACGTTCTGGCTGTGGCTGACGGGTGCGACGAATACCGCATCTGGCGTCGCCACGATCGCAACATCCTTCATCCCGACCACGGTCAGCAGTCTGCCCTGGCTTCTGAAGTAAGAGTCCTGGCAATCGATGGCGACGATATCGCCCATTGTGACATTGCCGTTGCTGTCCGTGGGGCTGGCCTCCATTAGGGATTGCCATGAGCCAAGGTCGGTCCAGTGGAACGAGGCCCTAACCATTGCGATGTCGCGCGCATGCTCCATGATTGCGTAGTCGATCGAGGTCGAGGGGACGGCCAAGTAGAAGCCTTGTGTCAAATAAAGGCCCGAGACGTCGGTCCGCGCTCCCTTGTAAGCCCGTTCCGCGGCGTCCCAGATGTCGGGCTGGAACTCGAGAAAAGCCTCCCGCATGGTGTCGGCTCGAAAGAGGAAAATGCCGGCGTTCCAGTAGAATTGTCCCGAAGACATGTATTTGCGAGCCGACTTGGCGTTCGGCTTTTCGACAAAGCGCGAAACCGAGGCTACTGCGTCAGCATCTGCCGTGGTCTCGATGTAACCATATCCGGTTTCGGGATGCGTCGGCTTGATCCCGAACACGATGATCTTTCCTGAATCGGCGGCAGGCACGCCGGCCTTGACGGTTTCCCAGAATTGCGTTGTCGTCGATATCTGATGGTCGGAGGGGACCACGAGCACAAGGGCGTCGGCTCCATATTCGGAGATCGTTTGCAGGGTGGCTATGGCGACGGCGGCCGCGGTATTGCGGCCGACCGGCTCGAAGATCGGTCTGCCGCCGTTCAGGCCGAGCGGTACTAGGTCCGAGATAACGCGCTCGGCATGCCGTTCGGAGGCTATCAGGTAGATCGGCGTCTCTCCGTCCGGCCGCGCCTTAAGGCGACGAACAGTCTTGGCAAGCATAGAGCCATCCCCCGAAAGATCGTGGAATTGCTTGGGGTTGTCTTCGCGCGAGAGCGGCCACAGCCGTGAGCCGACCCCCCCGCTCATGACAAAACTTACGATCCGGTCAGACATGGTCCAATTCCTCTCAGAATGTCTGGTTGTAGGCTCCGACCTCTGGATTGCCGCCCAGCACGCCATCGAGAGCCTCGAGTATCTCTCGGCGCCGCTCTGGCGACACAGGCTTTCCACAACCAGGACGATCTCCGCTTTGTTCGACGACGCCCAGGCCCCAGGTGCCGTCCTGAAAGCCCGTGGCTTTGATCGGAGCACTGGTTTTGAAGGCGAATGTGTTTGGACTCGCGTGTCCGACTATGTTCACGGTCACGATTTCCGCTCCGCAGTTTAGCGCCAACAGTCGTAACACGCGCCGCACGTGGCCGCCTTCATGAATTCGAGTAGCCCTATCGCCCTAGCTGCCACCCCTCATCCAATATGAGCATGCCCGCCGATGACCGAAAGGATGTCTCGTGCAAGCATGAGAGTCTTGTATTCTGCAAGGTGCGTCCCCTCTCGCGTGCAACGAGAAAGATGGCTGCAACATGCCGCTGACCGCATTCAGGTTCCCATTCGGCCAGAATGTCGACCAACGGCGGTTCGGTCGCCTGACCAGTCTTCTGGAGGTCATTCAGATGGACATCGAGAAGGAAATCGCGGCACTGCGCCCTTGCGTGGAAAGGTTCACGGACTGTGCTGCGTTCGCCCTGGAAGCGATGGAAAATGGAGAGAGTCCCGAACGCATGTCCGCGCAGATCGGTACTCTCGAGCAGAACCTGGCGATCATCCGCGGACGGCAGGCCTTGCTGGAACAGCAGACGTCATTTGTCGACGCCGCGAGAGCAGCGCTGCCGCGCGTTCTACCGCCCCACGGGTCCTAAGTTTCGCATACGCCAATTGGCGGCATTTACCTTCCGGATCACGGGAGTAATCTTCCGCAGCAGTCTGGGATCGCGGGGCCTCGGCTTTCAATGCAAAGACCGGCCAAATGCAACGGCCGCCTGCATGGAGC
>NZ_RZQP01000346.1:0-4623 GCF_003998165.1 Mesorhizobium sp. M7A.F.Ca.US.007.01.2.1
AGGTCAGGCTCAAGGTCTACGAATGGCGCGCATCACGCGACGTGATCTTCGAATGGACGGCTCTCAACGACAGTTTCGTCGTCGGTGCCGACGGCACGCTCTTCCTTCCATTTGTCGGCCAGATACGCGCGCAGGGCACCGCCCCCGGCGACCTCGCCCGCGCGATCGGCGACCGCCTGATGCAGCACATGGGCCTCGGCCGCCAGCCGGATGTCGCTGTCGAGATTGTCCAGTACAGGCCGTTCTACATTGTCGGCTACGTCACGCAGCCAGGCGAGTTCCCCTACAGGCCCGGGCTGACGGTGCTGCAGGCGCTGGGAATCGCCGGCGGCCTGCGAACACGCGAGGAAGACATGTCGAGGCTCGAGCGTGAAGTCATCGTGGGTCAGGGCGATGTGGGTTTGTTGGCGCTGAGCAACGTCAGTCTGCTCGCCCGCAAAGCACGGCTGGAATCAGAACTAGCTGGCAGCGACGACATCGCCTTCCCTGCGCAACTGAAGGACAGAGCTTCGAACGAGAAGGTCGCGGTGGCGATGGAGCAGGAGCGCAAGATCTTCGCCGTCCGCAAGGACGCCATGGCGACGCAACTCCGTGCCCTGCGCGAACTCAAGGATTTCCTCGAAAAGGAACTGACCTCGCTCGGCCAGCAGATGGCCTTCCACGACCAACAGATCGAACTTATCCAGAAGGAACTCGCGGGTGTTTCGGCCCTTGTCCAGAAGGGGCTGGCGGTTGCACCGCGGGAACTCTCTCTACAGGGAACGGTCGCACAGATGCAGAGCGACAGGTTGGTTGCCGAGACCTCGCTCTTGCGAGTCAGGCAGGAGATAAGCAAGACCGACATCGAGATCCTCAACCTCGGCAATAGCCAAGCCAGCGAAGTCGCTGCTGCCTTGCGCGAGACGCAACTGCAGCTCAATGAAGTGACCAGCAAGGCCAACACCGCGGTGCAGTTGTTGCACGATACCGAGGTCACGGCCCCTGCTCTGCTCGCCCTTAGAGAGCGCGCCGAAAGGGCCAAGCCGATCTTCAAGATCGTGAGGACGACGGACAGCGGCTCGCAAGAACTCACGGCTGAGGAAACGACGCCGATCGAGCCAGGCGATACCGTGAAGATCGATATCCCCGCCCCGCCGTCCGGCTTGGCTGCTCTACCTGTAGAGGACGACGTCCAGGCAGGGACGGTTTCTGTTCAAGGTACCAATTGACAGGCTTCATGATTGGCGCGGGTGCCGGCTCGCAACGCCTTCGACATGACCTCCGAACCCGAGACCGTTGGTGGCCGCCTGGACGGGTAAAGAACGCGCCGGCGTCATGGCCAGAGCGGTTCAGAGTGGGCGGAGCTGCCAGCTCGCTGCAGGTGCTTGTTTTTCTGCTGTTCCACACGGAAAACCGCCGCGCACCTTTCTTTGAACTGGTTCGCTTCAAGTTCAATGATCTGGCCGACCATGCTAGCAATTTCCGGCGGCACTTGCCTTGCACTTTGAGGCCGCATATCAGTGGGCACGCTGACGATGCCTTCCCTGCCGCAGTGAGGCGATCAGTTCCTGCGGGTATCACTGGAGATGTCGGTGCTCATGAGTGTAATCGCTATATCGGCGGCAGGCGTTCTGATGGGACTGCGCTTCAAGGCTCCTGCGCTGATCGCGGCGACTGCGCTGCTTGTGGTCGGAAGCTTTGCCTGGAATGGGCTCGGGTTGCCGGGCTACGTGACCGTCACTAAGTTCCTGATACTGTCATTCGTCTTGGCTGGCGCCTATATCATCGGTCTGTCCCTGTCCGTCCACCGGAAGCGCAAGGAAAGGTGACACGGCGGGACTTCAGGAAGCCCGGTCGAAACGTATGACTGCGAAAACCGTCCTGAACAGGATCACGATATCGAGCCAAACCGACCAGTTCCGCACATACTGGCAGTCCAGCTTCACGCGGTTGGCGTAGTCCATGCTGCTTCTTCCGTTCACCTGCCACAGACCGGTGAGCCCGGGCTTTGCCCGAAGGTATTCCCCTAAGTGGTCGCCGTAGCATTTTAGTTCGTCCTTGACGATGGGCCTTGGACCCACACAACTCATGTCGCCGCGGATGATGTTGAACAATTGCGGGAGTTCGTCGAGGCTCGACTTACGCAGCATCCACCCAAGCACCGTGACGCGGGGGTCGTTCCTGATCTTGCGGGTCTCCTCCCATTCCAACCTGACTTGAGGGTTGCTGTCGAGAAATGACTTCAGAACTTCGTCCGAATTGGTGACCATCGAGCGGAACTTGTAGCAATCGAATGGCTTTCCGCCAAAGCCGATGCGGCTATGCGAGAACACTGCTGGGCCTCCTGCCGTCATCCTGATCAGCAGAGCAACGACAATCATTACCGGCGCGGCAACCATAAGCACCGTGAATGCTACTACCAGATCCATGATGCGCTTCAGGAGACCGCCCACAGGAGGGTTCGTCGTTCCCAACCTGAGCGCGGGCGAAAGGTCCGTCAACACTGCCCCGGCACCGTTGTTGTCGGATGCGGGAAGGACGTGCAGGACTGCCGTTCGGCTGTCGGACGGGATAGGCAGAGATGGCTGAACCCAGATCGGGGCTGCCTGATGTGACTCGAAGGCGTTCGTTGTCATGGAACAATCGCTGTTTCGACTTGTTGTTGCACTCTTCCAAGGTCGGAGGTTGTCGACAAGAAGGGCAAAGGAGGTAGCGTGACGCTCAGGGGCTATCCCCCTAATCCCAAGGAATGATCCTCCTAGACTTTTTGCAACTTCCGAAGGAGAATGTCTCGCTACGGTTTCATGCTTTGCGGCGCTTGGGCGCGCGGACCCTGGCCAAGAGTACGCCTAGTATCGGGGTCCTGCAGGCCTGCAACGTCTTGACAAGTTCCTGCAGCGTCTGGACCTGTGTCTTGCCCCACTCGGCAACGATCACCACGCCGTCCAGGACAGATCCGACAATCAGTTCGTCGGCACCCGAGGCAAGCGTCGGCAGGTCGAGTATGACAATGTCGTAGGCAGGAAGTCCGTTGGCGGCAAGGTCACTAGCGGCTAGCTCCGAGAGGAACGCCTCCATCTTGCTAGGCGCCAGGAGGTGTCTGGCGTCCACGGTCGAACTGGAAAGGATGTCGAACGGCCGCCCCGCAGCACGAACGATGTTGAGACGGACAGGGTCCTGGCACGGTAGGTCGAGGGCTCCCGACTGGCTCAGAAGCCGCGAGGGGGTCATGGTCGGGCGCCGGATGTCGGCGTCAATCACCAGCGTCTTCAGGCCCGACATCGAGTAGAGCGTAGCGAGATTGCTGGCCACCGAACTCTTCGAACCGTCGTTGGATACGGCAGTCAACCCAAGAAACCTGATCGGGCGGCTGGTTTCCGCAAGGCTTATCTCGGTTCGCACTTTTCTCAGGCTATGGCTGTATCGGGATTGCGGAGATCTTGCCACTTGGTCGACAAGGCCCGATCTTCTGCCGATCGGTGGCAGTTCTCCGAGGCATTCGACGCCCAGATTGTCGCGGATCTGTCGTGGCGACCTTATGGTCCAGTCAAACGCGTGCCTTACAAACGCAAGTCCAATACCGAAAATGAGACCGGCAACCACCGCGAAGGCCAGCATCAACTTCGGCCTTGGAGCGCTCGGATTGAGCGGCGCCGTCGCAGCTGTGATGACCCTTGCATCGGCAACCGGATACGACTGTTGGCTTACCGAGTTGGTGTAGGCCTGCAAGAAGCTCTCGTACATCTTCTGGTAGGTTTCAGCCGTCACCTCAAGTTCTTCGAGCGTCGGCTCAGCACTCGTCCCGTCTGCTTTGGCTTCAATGCCGACGCTGTAGTCGTGCCGTGACCGGAACTGCTGCGCTTTTGCCATGGCCTCATTCATTTGAGTTCGCAGCTGCTGAAGCCGCATTTCCAGCCACGCGCCTCCTTCCTTGGCTGCGTCAGTCTTGGTTTCGATCTGCTCACGTACGAAGGCATCGGCCGTGGCGTTCGCAATCCTGGCTGCGCCCTCGGGATCAGGAGAGGTGAAGGATATGTCAATCGCGTAGGAAACGCCGACTCGGCGGACGTCGAGGCCGTTGCGGAAAACCAACATGCTCCGACGGAACTTCTGAAAATCGGTCAGCATGGGGGGTGCGGCAGGCTCGCTAAGAGCGAAATGCTGCAGCCAGGCGCTTTTCCGCAGCCCCAAGGCGTCAAGCAGGACAGCTCCGGTCTTCGTCAATCTGTCCCGCAAAGTCGGAGACTGGGAACGATTGAACTGCGCATCGTCGACGAGTTTCAACTGGTCGAGCACCATCGCTGCGATTTTTTCCGACTGCATTACAGCGATCTGGCTTTCCACCTGGGCAGTATCCAGTGACAGATCCACTTCGCCGCCCTCCTGCAGGTGTTGCGGCAATTTCGGCTCGATCAGAATCTGCGCGCTGGCGATGAAAGTTGGGTCGGTGCTCGAATTGTAAAACCCCGCCAACAAGAGAGCCATGGCAAGGCAGGCAATGATAGTTCCAGCGTAGCGGCGCAGAAATTCGGTAATGTCGGAGAGCCCAATGAACTCTTGGCCGGCGGAAGCCTGCTGGTCCGTCATCGAGGGCCATTGATTGGTGAACATGCGATTCATTCAGCTTCTCCTGCAGGCATACGC
>NZ_RZQP01000347.1:0-4474 GCF_003998165.1 Mesorhizobium sp. M7A.F.Ca.US.007.01.2.1
ACCTGAAACCCCGTGCCGCGAAGCTTCGCGGCGGCGGCATTTTTTGTTTTCCCGGAAAACTCTCACATGGATATTTCGCGCAGCGCATGACCCCGAAAATCGGTATCGATTTTCGGAAAGGATCATGCGCCAAATCATAAGTGCCACAGCGTCCTTTGCGCGTCCAAGAGGACGCGCGGCGCTGTGGAAACAGTGCATCCTGCACCTGCTCGCGCAGGGCGGACGCATTGAAATCGAAAAGAACGAGAAGAAACGGATCGCCTCCGTCAAATGCCTGACCCGCGACGGCTGGCATTATCCGGGCGTCGATCTCGAGCTGTTTCGAAAACTGAAGCGGAAGAAGGCTGTTTCTTCGTCTGACGGTGGACCCTACCGCATCACCCGGCGCGGGCTCGCACTCGTCCGCTCCGAACTCGACAACAGGTAACCACGGCTCCGCCGGTCGGTTCTCCGGCCGGCGGTTCGCCTCACCGCTCAGGCGGTGGCGATGTAGGCTCTGATCTCGTCGGCCTCGCGCTCGACATCCTCGATGCGGCGCTTGACCACGTCGCCAATGGACACGATGCCATCGAGCATGCCGTCCTTTTCCACCGGCAGATGGCGGAAGCGGCCTCGGGTCATGATCTCCATCACCTCGTTGACGGTGTGGTTTTCGTTGCAGATCTTCACTTTCGGCGTCATCGCCGAACGCACGGGGATATCGAGCGCGGCTCCACCTTCGCGGGCGACAACCCGGACGATATCGCGCTCTGACAGGATGCCGACGATCTTGCGATCGCCATTGGTGATGACCAGCGCCCCGATCTTGTGCTCTGCCAGGATACGGATGGCTTCGCTAAGCTTTTCGTTCGGCCCGAGCGTCAACACGTCATGGCCTTTTCTCTCGAGAATTGCCTTAACCGTCATGGCGTCCTCCTCTGCTTTGCCTGCCGGTTCCTGCCCTGACCGGCCTTCACGTAAGAGTGAACATCGTGCGCCGTGATCGGTTGCATTTCAAGTGTGGTGGTCGGCCGTCTCCCATTCGGGCGCCTGCCATCGCCTGTCGAACCAGCGCAGGCCGAAGAAGCCGGCGACAAAGCCGCCAATATGGGCCTCCCAGGCGATCTGGCCGTCTACCCCCGGGGCAAAACCGAGCAGGCCGGTGGCGAGATTGATGACCATCCACATGGCAAGGAAAATCACGACACCGCGCAAGCGCAACACGAATGCGATCGGCAGCACCGGGCCGGCGAAGGCGGCCTTGCCGGCCGAACGATCGGTGCGGAAGCCAAAACGCGCCGCAGCCCCCATCATGCCTGATATCGCACCGGAAGCCCCGACCAGCGGCGCCTCACCGTAAGGATGCAGTGCCCAGAAAAGCGCGACCGAAGCCAGCCCGGTTGCGGCAAAGAACAGCGCGAACCACAGCGTTCCCAGACGGTTTGCCAATGGTGAACCAAACGCGGCGAGCCACACCATGTTGATGGCGATATGGGCAAAGCCGCCATGCATGAACGCGTAGGTGAAGGGCCGCGAAAACAGGAACCAGTCGAAGCCGTATTGCCCGGTGTAGAGAACGGGGATGAAGGCCCCGTCATACAGCAATGTCATCTGCTGGGATTCGCTCAACACATATTGCTGCAACAGATAGACGACGACGCAGATGCCGATCACCGCCAGCACGACGGGCGGCAGGTTGAACACCGGCTCGCGCCGCGGCTCGGGCGCGCCCTCGACCGGGTCGGCTTCCGAGGGAATTACCGGTTCACTCATTTGAAATTGCACTCACTGCGGGATTCCAGGTTCGAGCATCTAGATTAACGCGGACCGAACAGCAAACCGCGAATCATCTGGCGCGAATCAAAAAAGAAGCCGTTCAAGGTTTCCCTTGAACGGCCGGTCGAGCCCCCTGCTCCCCTAAAACTCTGACTGAAGTGCTGCCGATCGTCGCGAAACGACCGCTTCTGGAGTGGTTTTTGTGTGCCACGGGGCTCGCTCAGACGCAACGTAAACCACTTGTTAACCTTAACGGCCCCGACCCGTGAACAAGTGTTAACGACGCTGGCACGCTTCCTGCTCCGCAACGCATGTAGGTCCTCGGAGGGCGCCCTTCTGTTCACCGATGGGACATCAGACGACAGATTGCGCGGAGCAGCATAGCATGAACCAGAATGGATCGATCACGCTGTTCCAATATTGGAACCGCCTGCGTGATGGACGCCCCGCCCCGAAGCGTTCGGAGGTCGAACCGGCCGACATCAAGTCGCTGCTGGCCGACACCTTTATCCTGGAACGTGACACGCGCGGACAGGCCGTATTCCGGCTGGCCGGCACGAGGCTTTGCGCCTGCTACGGCCGCGAGCTCAAGGGATTTTCCTTTCCATCGCTGTGGCGCGAGAAGGACCAGCGGCTCGTCTCGCGCCTGATCCATGGCGTGTTCGAGCAGAAATCGGTCGTGCTCATCAGCTATGAGGGCTTCAGCCGCAACGGGCGCTCCAATAAGTTCGAACTGCTTGCCCTGCCGCTGGACGGCGGCGTCGAAAATCCGCGCTGCCTGGGCGTCATCAGCGCCGTGGAGAAACCCTTCTGGCTGGGTGCCGATCCGATCACCGATGCGTTGATCGATTCAATCCGCGTCATAGATCCGGAGAAGGAGCTTCTGAACAATCGCCCGGCGATCGATGTTCCCTCGCTTGTTCCCGAAGAACTTGGGGCACCCGAGACGATCTCGGCGCTCGGCCGGGTGCGTCGCATCCGTCATCTCGTCGTCTTCGATGGCGGGCGCGAGGAATAGTCCGCTGTTTTTTGAGACCTGATGCACGTCGCCCAAAACTGCGCGGCGGTTTTGGCACCACGGCCTGCAAAAAGGAAAACGCTGGAGCGCCCGCTTTTCCCCTTTGTTAACCCGCTTTGTTGTACTTCTGTGATGAAGTTCCTCGCATCGGCGCGCGGGATGCCAAACGGGGTGTAGGCAGTCATGAGGTCAGCGGCGGTCGACTATGCGCCGTCCCAAGCTGAAAGGCGAAACTTTCAGCGCGTCCGGGTTAAAATTTACGGACGCTTCATGCTGGAAGACCGCACCGAACATCCCTGCCAGGTCGTCGACATGTCACCGGGCAATGTTGCGTTTCGCACCGACCGCATCGGCATGCCCGGCGAAAAAATCATCGCCTACATCGATCATATCGGCCGCATCGAAGGCGTCGTCACACGCACCCTGCAGGACGGTTTCGCGATGACCGTCATTGCGTCGGATCGCAAGAAGGACAAGCTGGCCGCGCAATTGACCTGGCTGGCCAACAAGCATGAACTCGACCTGCCGGAAGATCGCCGCCACGAGCGCGTCGCACCGCGCAATCCGACAAGCGTGCTGCAGCTCACCGACGGCCGCCAGTACCAGTGCCGCATCATCGACCTTTCGCTCTCCGGCGCCGCTGTCGAAATCGACGTCAAACCGGCGATCGGCATCCAGGTCATGCTTGGCACCATGCGCGGGCAGGTCGTGCGTCATTTCGAGGACGGCGTCGCCATCGAATTCGCTGTGATCCAGCGTCCCGAAACGCTTGATTCCGAATTCAACACGTCACGCGCCTGAGCAGGCCCGACAGCAACATTCCAGGACCGGCCCTTGCGGCCGGTTTTTTGTTTCTGGGAGCGCTCCGCGCCCGAGGTGGGGAGCCTTCAGATCCAAACGAATTAATACTCAAATGATTCAAATTTTACGTTTATTCTATTGGAGTTTTACTCAATATCTACTTCGCGCTTTTGCGTCAAATAAATCCACACGTGGCAATGTCTCCTTCGAACGGGGAGACTACAACAATGAAGAAAACGAGGGGCAAGCTGTTGCTGGCGGCAATGGCGATGCAGCTTTCCGCTTGGGGATCAGCATATGCCGCGGGACCGGCCTATATGCACACCGGTGGACGCACCACCCAGCCTGTTGGTCACTATGAGTTCTGCCAGCGCATTCCCGGCGAATGCAGCGAACGGACCCCCAGGGGTGCGCCGGTCGAACTGACCCGCAAGCTGTGGGCGACGATAGTCAACATCAACAATTCGGTCAACACCCGCATCAAGCCGCGCACCGACATGGGAAACTACGGTGTCGAGGAATATTGGGCCTATCCGGCCAATGGCTATGGCGATTGCGAGGATTACGCGCTGGAAAAGCGCCGCGAGTTGATGGATGCGGGCGTCCCCGCCGGCAATCTGCTGATGACGGTGGCGCGCCAGCCGAATGGCGACGGCCACGCGGTGCTGACCGTGCGCACCAGCCTCGGAGAATTCATCCTCGACAATCTTGAGACCAAGGTCCTGTCCTGGACGGACACCGACTACACCTATCTCAAGCGCCAGTCGGACCAGAATTCCGGCGTTTGGGTGACGATCAATGACGGCCGCTCCGACGCGGTCGCCAGCGTCCGCTAAAACAGAGCTCAAGCGCGCCGCGTGAATGCGAGGCGCTTCAGGAGAAACCCGGTCGAGTCCCCAC
>NZ_RZQP01000348.1:0-4283 GCF_003998165.1 Mesorhizobium sp. M7A.F.Ca.US.007.01.2.1
CCATGGCTTCGTCGCCATAGGCGATACGGATAGCGTCGCGCGCGGTGTGCGGGCGGCGCGTCGAGACGGCGCAGACCGAAATGCCCGGCATCAGCATGCCCTGCGTGACCAGATCGGTGCCCATTTCGCCCGAGCCGATGACACCGATGCGCACCGGGCGGTTCTCGGCGGCACGCTTGGCGAGATCACGGGCAAGCCCGGTCAGGGCGACGTTGGTCATGCAGGAAATGTCCACAGCTTCGTGATTTGGGGTCGGATAGCAGGGAATGGGTTCTATTTGCCAACGAAACCCGGTCGCGACCGGCAATTTCCCACGAAATCGTCTCGGAAGGCACGTCCGCCGGGGCTCGATTCGCCGAAGCCCAACCAATTGACATTGTAGCGGACAACCCCAATAAAACATTCGTTTGTCAACAAAGGCAAATGTTCACCGACGCGACAGTCGGGAAGCATTCGCCTCTGCGGCAAGTTGGGGAGTGTCTTTGCGCCACGGCGTCAAAGGCTGGATGGAGCATCATTGCGAGGCGTCGAGCGAAGGCTCGCGGCTCCAGGGGAGGAAAAATGGATACTGTTCTCGCGGGCCTAAAAGGGGCCATCGATACGCTTGGCCCGACGATCCTGCTGCCAATTGTCATTTTCGTCATCGCCGTGGTTCTGGGCGCCAAGGTCAGCAAGGCTTTTCGCGCCGCCGTCACCATCGGCGTCGCCTTCATCGGCATCAATCTGGTGCTTGGCCTCATGTTCACGTCGATTGGCGACGTCGCCAAGGCCATCGTCACCAACACCGGCATCCATCGCGACATCATCGATGTCGGCTGGCCCTCCGCGGCCGCGATCGCCTTCGGCTCATCGGTCGGCCTTTGGGTCATTCCGGTCGGCATCCTCGTCAACATCGTGCTGTTGCTGACACGCATGACGCGCACGCTCAATGTCGACGTCTGGAACTTCTGGCACTTCGCCTTTGTCGGCTCGCTGGTGGTCGCCGCAACCGACAATCTGGCCTATGGCATCGCGGTCGCAGCACTTGTCGCAGCACTCTCGCTGCTGTTCGCCGACTGGTCGGCGCGCGCGGTACAGCAGTTCTACGGGGTACCCGGCATTTCCGTGCCGCATCTCGCCTCGGCGCAGATCCTGCCGATCGCCATTGTGCTCAACTGGATCATGGACCGCATTCCCGGGATCAACCGCATCAACATCAACACCGATACGATCGAGCGCAGGTTCGGCGTGTTCGGCGAACCTGTCGTGATGGGCCTCATTATCGGCCTCGTGCTTGGTGCGATCGCCTTCTACAATGCGGGTGATCTCAGCGTGGTGCTGGCCAAGGTTCTGGGCACCGGCATGACGCTGGCCGCGGTCATGCTGCTGCTGCCGCGCATGGTCAAGATCCTGATGGAAGGCCTGCTGCCGGTTTCCGACGCAGCCCAGGCATTCGTGCGCAAGCGCACGGGCGATCGCGAGCTTCTTGTTGGCCTCGATTCCGCGATCCTGATCGGCCATCCGGCCGCGATCTCGTCGTCGCTGATCCTGGTGCCGATCGCGATCATCCTGTCCATCATCCTGCCGGGCAACCGCGTCATCCTGTTCGCCGACCTTGCGGTCATTCCCTTCATCGTCGCCATGACCGCGCCGCTGGTCAAAGGCAACGTGTTCCGCATGGTGGTGATCGGCACGGTGACGCTGGCCATCGGCTTCTACGTCGCCAACGCGCTGGCGCCGCTGTTCACAAGTGCTGCCGTCGCATCGGGCTTCAAGCTGCCGGCGGATGCGCTGCAGATCACCTCGGTGGTCGACGGCTTCCTGTGGGTGCCTTACGTGGTCATCGAGGCGATCCAGGGGCTTGGACTTGTCGGCATCATCGTGATCGCGGTGGTCATCGCGGCATTGTTTGTCCTCTACCGCCGCAATCCGCTCGGCTGGGAGCGGGCCGCGGGCGCCGAGGACGAGCCGGCCGAAGAGACGGCCTGAACCTGATAGGGTCCACCCTTCAAACCGATCGTGCGCCCTCCTCGGGGCGCCCGATTTCATCGACGGAGCCCGATCGTGCGCCCTCCTCGGGGCGCACGATTTCATCGACGGAGCAAAGAATGTCCGACGGCCTCATGCAGCTTCTGGATCCCGACGCGATCGTGCTCGGATCCGATGCCTCGACCAATGAGGAGATCATCCGCATTCTGGCGGGTCGGCTGGAGAGACTTGGCTATGTCAAAAGCTCCTATGCCGACGCGGTCGTGCGCCGCGAATTGACCATCCCGACAGGACTGCCGCTGGAACGCTCCGACAATGTCGCGGTGCCGCACACCGATCCGGAGCATGTGCTGAAGCCTGGCATCGCGATGGCCACATTGAAGCAACCGGTGGCCTTCGCCAACATGGAGGATCCCGACGAGATACTGCCGGTCGGCTTCGTCTTCCTGCTTGCCATCAACGACAAGGACAAGCAGATTGAGGCGCTGCAGGCCGTCATGGCCACCATCCAGAACCCGCAAGCCTTGGATGATTTGAGGTCGGCCAGAACCCTCGAAGACGTGCGAGCCGTACTCGGCTGATAACCAAGGAGAAGCAGAGATGTCCAGACAGAAAACCATTCTCTTCGCCTGCGGCACGGGCATCGCCACCTCGACCGCGGTCAATGTCGCCGTCACCGAGGAAATGAAGAAACGCGGCCTCACCTTCAATGCCCAGCAGGCAAAGGCCACCGAAGTGCCCGGACTGGCCGACAATGTCGACTTCATCGTCGCAACCACCCCGATCTCCGCTTCGGTGACCAAGCCGGTCATCAAGGGCCTCGCCTTCCTCACCGGCATCGGCAAGGACAAAGTGCTCGACGAGATCGAGGCTCAATTGCGCAAGTGACGGTCCAGACGCCACGCCCAGGCTGACGCGGCTTCACACCACCCTGACGTAGCTCGTCATTCCCGATTTCTGGTGCTCGATGATGTGGCAGTGCAGCAGCCAGTCGCCGGGATTATCGGCGACGAAACCGAGCTGAACCTTCTCGTTGGGCTGGATGAGATAGGTGTCGGAAATCACGGGCTGAACCTGGCGCGTCGAGGACGACAGCACCTTGAAGCTCATGCCGTGCAGGTGCATCGGATGGGATTGCGGCGTCAGGTTCTCCATGTCGACGACGTAGCTTTGGCCAAGCTTCAGTTCGGCCAGAGGCGCGGTCGGATCCTTGGTGTCGCCGGGCCACGGCACTTTGTTGATGGCCCAGAAACTGTAGCCCAGCGAGCCGCAGATGCCATCGCTCGGGACGTTTTCCGCCGTGGCGCTGAGCGCCAGGGAAATATGCCTGGCACTGGCGAGATCCACTTCCGCCACCGGATTGAGCTCCAGTGGAGCAACATCGCGAATGTCCCGTTTGAGGGAGTTTCCTGTCGCGCGCAGGGTTGCCAGGATTTTTGGCTTGGTGCCTCTGACGTCCCTCAAGCTGACGATCGCGCCTTCCTCGTCGGGCATGCGTATGGCCAGCTCCATGCGCTGGCCGGGTCCAAGCAGCAAGGCATCGGGGGAAAAACGCTCAGGCACCGGATTGCCGTCGAGCGCCATGACAGTCGCCTGTGCACCGTCGACGTGAAAAGCGTAGATTCGCGTCACGTCGGTGATGGCGACCCTGAGCCGCACCAGCCCTCCGGCCGGCGTGTCATATTGCGGCTGGTCGAGCCAGTTTGCGGTGCGCACCGTGCCGTAAGTGCCAGTTCTTGCGGCATCGCGCGGCCGGAACTGGTCGATGAACTGGCCGTCGTCGCCGAGGCGCCAGTCGCGCAAATTGAGGACGATTTCGGCATCGAATTTCGGATCGTTGGGATTCTCGACCACGATCACGCCGGTCAGGCCATGGCCCATCTGCTCCAGCGTGTTGCAATGCGGGTGGTACCAGAAGGTGCCGGCATCGGGCGGCGTGAAGGCGTAGTCGAAATGATCGCCGGTGTAGACGTAGGGCTGGACCAGGAACGGCACGCCGTCCATCTTGTTTGGAACGCGAATACCGTGCCAGTGGATCGTCGTCGGATCGTCGATCGCGTTGACAAGGCGTGCAGCGAAGGGCTGGCCTTTTTTCATTCTGAGCACGGGCGGCATTCCGGCGTTGCCATAGGTCAGCACATCCCTGGTCTGGCCGATATCCATCAGCTTCGCCTGGATCTTTGCCGTCTGCAAAACCACCGGCTCAGGCGTGGCAGCGGCCCAGCCACCAAGCCGGCCCATGGCCGAAAGCCCGACCCCGCCTGCGCCGGCAATCGCTGCCGTTTTCAAAAGCCGGCGTCGGGTGAGTATGGTCA
>NZ_RZQP01000349.1:0-4270 GCF_003998165.1 Mesorhizobium sp. M7A.F.Ca.US.007.01.2.1
CCTCTGTCCTGCCGGACATCTCCCCCTCAAGGGGGGAGATTGGCCACTACCCGGGCTTCCGCTAATCTGCAACGCTGCTGAAGTGGGCGAGACGCCGAAGCTGTTGATCTCCCCCCTTGAGGGGGAGATGTCCGGCAGGACAGAGGGGGGCGCTGTCCCGCCAGCGTTTCAAATTCCAGTCCATCGACGCTTCCAACAATTTGAATTATTCTCTGTCCACGACCTCAAATGCATGGCGGAAGATTTCGTCAGGGATTTGCCGGTATTGTGTGCGGTCGGTGTAGGATTTGCTCAGCCTCAATCGTCCTCGGACGAAAGCGCTGCAGGTCTTTGTCAGTGCATGACCGCGTAGGAGTGTTTCATGGCGCCCAGGGCAAGTTGGAAAGGTTACCTCAAACTCAGCCTCGTGAGCTGTCCGGTGCGGTTGTATCCCGCCACCAGCGCCAGCGAGCGCATCTCGTTCAACCAGTTGCACAAGAAGACCCATAACCGCATCAACATGAAGCCGGTCGACCCCGAACTAGGGCTCGTCGAGCGTGCTGATCTGGTCAAGGGTTACGAATACGAGGACAAGCAGTACATCATCATCGATGATGCAGACCTCGACGCGGTGCGCATCGAATCCAATCACACGATGAACATCGAGGCCTTCGTCGACGAGGACGAGGTCGACGTCATCTACCAGGACGCGCCCTACTACATGGCGCCCGACGGCGCGATGGCGGAGGAAACCTTCGCCGTGCTGCGCGAAGCGATGCGCAAATCCGGCAAGCTCGCCATCGCCCGCCTTGTGCTGTCGAGCCGCGAGCGCGTGGTGACGATCGGCGCGCGCGAGAACGGCATGTTCGTGTGCACCTTGAGGAATCCGAACGAAGTGCGCGGAACGGCTGAATATTTTGGCAATATTCCAGCTGGCAAGCCCGACCCCGAAATGCTGCAGCTCGCCGAAGCGCTGATCAAGCAGAAGGAAACCACCTTCGATCCGAAGAATTATGAGGACCGCTACGAGGCGGCACTCATGACGATGATCCGCGAGAAGCTGAAAGGCCACAAGCCGATTATTGCGGCGGCACCGGAGCGCGGCAATGTCATCAACCTGATGGATGCGCTGAAGGCGAGCCTGTCGCAATCGAAGCCGCCGGCCAAGTCGAAGAGCAAGGCCGACGAGGTTGCCAAGCCAGCCGCGAAGAAAGCGGCAGCGGGTGGTGCTGCTGAAAATCCGCTGAAGGCCAATCTGCTGAAGGCGGTCGGCAAGAGCAAGAAATGACGGCACCGGCCGGCGCTGTTTTCGGCACCATCGGCGCGCTGGCGGCGTTTCCGCTCAGACTGGCCGCGCGTGAAGTCGAACGCCAGCACGGCCAGCTGCGGCGCGGCGTCACCAGGCGCACCACGCATGTCGTGTGCGGCCGCACGCTGCTTGCTAAGGCCGGGCTCTCCAGGAACGGCGATGCCGAGATCGAGCGCCGTGTCGCCGCCGAGCGCGGGGCCGGGCACAAGCTCCTCAGCGAGAACGGATTCCTGCGCCTTCTCGGGCTGATGAAGGCACCGGAGGCGTCTTCGCTGTCGCGGCAATCGCTGATCGAGCAATCGCGGCTATCCGGCGCCGAGCTCGATTTGTTGTCACTGTTCGATGCGTTCGAGCATGACGCAGAACCCTATTCCTTCCGCGACCTGATCCTGGCGCGCAAATATGCAGGGCTCGTCGCCGGCGGCGCGACATGGGGGGCGATCGCGCGCTCCGTCCACCGCTCCGGCCCGGTGGCGTCGCTGACCGCCAAGTCGCTCAATGTCGGCTCGCAGCATGGGCGCGCCGATGCGATCTACCTCGAAGGCGGCCAGAGCGAACTCGACGGACAGCTTCTGTTCGATTTGGGCAGCGCCGGTTCGGCAGGCGACGACACACTGGAAGAGTTGTTTGCCGAGGCCGAAGCGGCGGAGGAGGGTGGCGACCATGATAGGGCAGCCGCACTCTACCAGCGCTGTCTCGCCATCGATCCGAGCGATGCGATTGCCGCCTTCAACCGCGCCAACTGCCTGCGCGCCGGCGGCCACGCGGCGGACGCCGCGCACGATTATATCAATGCGATAAAACTCGATCCGGCCTTCGTCGAGGCCTGGTTCAACCTCGCTGGGCTGATGAGCGAGCAGGGCCGCGAGGCCTCGGCGCGAAGGCACCTGCAGAAAGCGATCGCGCTCGACAAAAACTATGCCGATCCGGTGTTCAACCTCGCCCGGCTCGAATTCGACGCCGGCGATCTGCCGGAGGCGCGGCGGCTGTGGGTGCGCTATCTCGAACTCGATGCGGAGTCCGAGTGGTCGCGGGTGGCGGCCAAGGGCGTGCAGTTCGTGGATCTGCAGTTGGCGCGTACGGCGGGGTGAGGGATGCTGGCGCTTGAACACCCCCCTCTGGCCTGCCGGCCATCTCCCCCGCAAGGGGGGAGATCGGCAGCTTGGGCGTCCCGTTCCTGCTTGCAAAGTGGGAGATTGGCGAAAGCGGTTGAGCGCGCAATCTCCCCGCTTGCGGGGGAGATGTCCGGCAGGACAGAGGGGAGTGTGACGGAACTCGACCTCTCCAGCAAGGCCGCCCCATGACCACATTCCTCTTCGATGGCCACGATGCCGCCCCCGTCACCATCCTGCTCGCCCATGGCGCCGGCGCGGCGATGGATTCTCCCTCGATGACCGCCACCGCCAAGGCGCTGGCCGAAGCCGGCTTCCAGGTCGCCCGCTTCGAGTTCCACTATATGGCTGCCCGCCGCTATGGCCACCGCAAGCCGCCGCCGCGGGCCGAGACGGTCAACCCGGAATATATCAAGGCGATAGCCGACCTCAGGGCGAAGGGCGTGACCGGCGCGCTCGTCATCGGCGGCAAGTCGATGGGCGGGCGCGTCGCCTCGATGGTTGCCGACGAGATGTTTGCCAAGGCCGAGATTTCAGGGCTGGTCTGCCTCGGCTATCCCTTCCATCCGCCGGCCAAGCCCGAGCAATTGCGCACAAAACACCTTGCCGATCTAAAGACGCCGACGCTGATCTTCCAGGGCACCCGCGACGAGTTCGGCACCAGGGACGAGGTTGCGACTTATGACCTTTCCGATCGCATCGAGGTGATCTGGCTGGAGGACGGC
This sequence comes from Mesorhizobium sp. M7A.F.Ca.US.007.01.2.1, assembly GCF_003998165.1. NCBI lineage: Bacteria > Pseudomonadati > Pseudomonadota > Alphaproteobacteria > Hyphomicrobiales > Phyllobacteriaceae > Mesorhizobium > Mesorhizobium sp. M7A.F.Ca.US.007.01.2.1. The sequence goes on from NZ_RZQP01000349.1 coordinate 3,126, forward strand.
GACCACGATCTCAAGCCTCGCAAGAGTGTTTCGGGGTTTTCGACCGCCGATCATCTGAAGACGCTGGCCGAGACGGTCAAGGCGTGGTCGGGTCGGATCGCTTCCTGAAGCGATGAAGATCGCCTCCTTCAACATCAACAACATCAACAGCCGGCTTGAAAACCTGCTGGCATGGCTGGCTGTGGCAAAGCCCGATGTCGTGTGCCTGCAGGAGTTGAAGGCACGCGACATGCAGTTTCCGCGCTCGGCATTGGCGGCGGCCGGCTATGGCGCGGTGTGGAAGGGCGAGCCGACCTGGAACGGCGTTGCCATCCTGGCGCGGAGTGCCGAGCCCGTGTTGACCCGCGATGCCTTGCCCGGCGACGAAGCCGACAGGCAGAGCCGCTACATCGAGGCGGCGGTGAATGGCATTGTCGTCGCTTGCCTCTATGCGCCGAACGGCAATCCCCAGCCCGGCCCGAAATTCGCCTACAAGCTCGCCTGGCACGCGCGGCTGGAGGCGCATGCCGAACAGTTGCTCGACACCGGCCTGCCGGTGGTGCTGGCCGGCGACTACAACATCGTGCCCGAGCCGCGCGATATCTACGCCACCCGCTCCTATGACGACAACGCGCTGGTGCAGCCGGAAAGCCGGGCGTCGTTCCGGCGCCTGCTCGACCAGGGTTGGCTTGATGCCCTGCGCAAGAAGCATCCGAAGGAAACGCTTTACACATTCTGGGACTATCGCCGCAACCGCTGGCCGCGCGATGCGGGCCTCCGGCTCGATCACATCCTGCTGTCGAAGAAACTGGCACGCCGCCTGACCGCCGCCGGCATCGACCGCGACGTGCGCGGCGAGGACGGTGCCAGCGACCATGCGCCGGTGTGGGTGGAATTGAAGTAAGGCGACTGCTTTCATGCGTCGCGCTTGAACGGATCCATGCAACGCGCTTTAAGTCTTTTGTCTTGATGCATGTCGCTGTCCCAAACCCGGGTTCGCTTTTGGCCGACATGCAATAACCTGTCGGCAAAGTATTCCAACGCAGCCGGATCGCCCATGAACGCAATCCTCCACGAGATCTGTGAAAGGAGGCTCCATGCCTGACTTGGGCGCTGTCGAGATACTGTTCGCCGCCATTGTGGTGCTTGCGGCAGCTGTCGTGTCC
>NZ_RZQP01000034.1:0-38751 GCF_003998165.1 Mesorhizobium sp. M7A.F.Ca.US.007.01.2.1
TTCTGGTGATCTGCCAGGGGCGCGTGTCACCGCCGCTGATACGCAAGACGACCGACCGCGAAGAGGTCGGGCTGCTGATGACCGGTCGAACGATGAGCACGGATCAAATGGCAATTGGGAGTGGCGACGTTGCGCTTCAGGATTGAGCAAAGGCCGGAGCCTTCGGCAACAATGCGCGTCGCGGCGCCGGTGCTGGCGTCGGTTTTGACGCTGGTCGTCGGCTCGATCTTTTTTGCCTCGCTCGGACACGATCCGCTGCCGACGCTCTACGCCTTCTTTGTCGAGCCGTTGAATTCCCTCAACGGTTTGTCGGAATGGCTGCTCAAGGCTTCGCCGCTGATCCTCATTGCGTGTGGGCTGGCTATCGGCTTCCGCGCCAATGTCTGGAACATCGGCGCCGAGGGCCAGTTCACCATGGGCGCGATTGCGGCGAGCGGCGTCGGTCTTTTCTGGCCGAACCCGGACAGCGTGCTGCTGTTGCCGTTGATGTTCGTTGCCGGCATGGGCGCCGGCATGGCATGGGCGGCGATCCCTGCCTTCCTGCGCGCCCGCATGAACACCAACGAGATCCTGGTCACGCTGATGATGACCTACATCGCGACGCTGTTCCTGTCCTATCTCGTGCATGGACCGTGGCGCGATCCGGCCGGTTTCAACTACCCGCAGACGGCACTTCTGCCGACAGCCGCCCTGTTCGAATCCTTCGACCCGGCCTATCGGCTCAACCCTTCGATCTTCATCACCGTCGTCGCCGTGTTCGTGATGTGGCTGTTCACTGACCGCAGCTTCCTTGGCTACAAGATGTCGGTGAGCGGAGCGGCACCGCTTGCCGCCCGCTATGCCGGCTTTCGCGAATCTGCCGCCGTCTGGATCGGGCTGATGGCGGGTGGTGCGGCCGCCGGCATCGCCGGCATGGCGGAAGCCGCCGGGCCGCTCGGCCAGCTCTCGCCGCAGATTTCGCCCGGCTACGGTTTCGCGGCCATCATCGTCGCCTTCATCGGCCGGCTGAACGCCTTCGGCATCGTGCTTGGCGGGCTGTTGATGTCGCTGCTTTTCCTCGGCGGCGAAGGCGTGCAGATGACGCTGGGCCTGCCCTCGGCGCTGACGCGCATCTTCCAGGGCATTCTTCTGTTCTTCCTGCTCGCCGCCGACTTCTTCATTTTTTATCGCATCCGCCTGATACGGCCGGCCCGAGACACGCACGCGCTGGAGACAGCCTGATGGACTTGATCATCGCCATCTTCACCGGCACCGTCATCGCCGCCACGCCGCTGATATTCGCGGCACTCGGCGAACTCGTGGTGGAGAAGTCCGGCGTGCTTAACCTTGGCATCGAAGGCATGATGCTGATGGGCGCGGCATTGGCTTTCTGGGCCGTAACCGCAGGCTATCCAATGCCGGTTGCGATCCTGGCCGGCGCCCTGGCAGGTGCCGCCGCCTCGCTGCTGTTCGGCGTTCTGGCACTGACCTTCCTCACCAATCAATATGCGGCCGGACTGGCGCTGGCCATCTTCGGTTCCGGCGTGTCGGCCTTCCTTGGCCGCGGCTTCGGCAGCGAGCCTATCGAGGCGCTGCACGGCATCAACGTCCCTGTTCTGTCCGATCTGCCGCTGATCGGTCCGTTGCTCTTCCGCTTCGATCCGATGGTCTACCTGGCTCTGGTGATGTTCGCTGCCATCAGCTGGTTTCTCTACCGCACGAAGGCCGGGCTGATCCTGCGAACGATCGGCGAGTCACCGCAGACATCGCATGCGATCGGCTATCCCGTGATCAGGATCCGCTACATGGCCGTGCTGTTTGGCGGGGCGATGGCTGGCCTGGCGGGCGCCTATCTGTCCGTCGCCTACACACCGCTCTGGGTCGAGAACATGACTGCCGGCAAAGGCTGGATCGCACTGGCGCTGGTGGTTTTCGCCACATGGCGCCCGCTGCGCATCCTGCTTGGCGCCTGGCTGTTCGGCGGCATGACGATCCTCCAGCTGCAGGGACAGGCGCTCGGACTGGAAGTGCCGTCCGAACTGCTCTCGGCCCTGCCCTATCTCGCGACAATCATCGTTCTGGTGCTGATCTCGCGAAACCGGCAAATGCTGGCGCTGCACTTCCCGGCTTCGCTAGCAAAGCCTTTCCGCCCGGCGGGTTGAGCAGCAGGATCTATTCCCTGTTGTAGGGAATGCCGAGCGCCACGGGCTGATGGGTGCGCGACCGCAGGCCCGCAAGCAGCACAAGTGACGCCACATAGGGCAAGACGAGGAACAACTGGTGGGGGACAGGAATCCCCACCACTTGCGCATGGATGCCCAACGCCTCCAGAAACGCGAAGATGAAGATCGCTCCAACGATCCGGAACGGCATCCAGTTGCCGGCGATGATCGCGACCACGACCAGCCAGCCGCGGCCGGCAATGAGATCGGGAACGAACTTGTCCGAATAGCCAAGCATCAGGAAGGCGCCGCCGAAGCCGGACATCATGCTGCCGAACATGATCGCGAGGCACTGCCTGAGGCCGACGTGCAGGCCCTTGACGTCAAGCGCCTTCGGATTTTCGCCGACACAGCGCACCTCAAGGCCGTATTTCGTTCGGTAGAGAAAGAACCAGACGAGGATGGGCACCAGGAAGCTGACATAGGTCAGCAGGCGTTGGGAAAACAGCACCGGCCCCAGGATCGGAATATCCGACAGATAGGGGATCGGAACCTGGTCGAAGCCGATGAAGGTCGGCGCCTCGCGACCGCCAATATAGGCCTGGAACCAGAACAGCGTCACGCCCGATGCCAGGAGATTAAGGGCAAGGCCGGCTACGAATTGCTCGGCCTTCAAAACAATCGTGACGAACGACATGATCAGGCTGCTCGCGGCGCAGGCCAGGATGGCTATCGCCAGAGCCAGCCAAGGCGATCCGGTTGTTGAGGCAACCATGTAGGCGACAATGGCGCCAATCAGCATGGTGCCTTCGACAGCGATGTTCCAGATGCCCGCGCGCTGCGTGACGAGTTCGCCCATTGCCGAAAAAAGCAATGGCGTGGCAATGCGGACCATCGCCGCCAGGAGGCTTATCAGAAGCGGGCCCTGCAGCAGCTCAAGCATGGACTTCCCTCCTCACGATCTGAAGGCGCGTTGCGACGGCGGCACTGAGAAAGAACAAAAGCACCAGCCCTTCCATCGCCGACACCAGGCCTGCCGGCGTGCCACTCTTCAGCCGCATGTAGATCGTGCCGCTTTCCAGCGCGCCGAAGAACAGGGCGGCGATCATCACGCCGCTCGGGCGCAGTCCTCCCACCATGGCAACGACGATCCCCGAACTGCCGATGCCAAGCAGCGTCTCGGCACGCAGCCGGTGCGAGATACCGAAAAGCTCGCCGGCGCCAGCCAGTCCCGCCAGGGCCCCCGACATCAGCATGACGGTCAGCAGAAGCCGGCGCACATTGGTGCCGCGAAACGTCAGCGCGGTCGGGTTTGAGCCGAACGCGCGGATTTCGTAGCCCAGCGACGTCTTGTCGAGCAGCACCGCTGCGAATGCCGAGGCGGCGAGAGCGAACAGGAAGCCGACATGCAGCTTTCCCGCCCCAACAGCCAAGAGGATCGGCCACTCCAGACTTGGATCGATGGGCGGCGACTGGTGATAGGATACGGTCACGCCTGTCGCCATCCAGGGGCCGCCATCGAGAAGGTAGGCGAGCAGGTACATGACGACGTAATTCAGCATCACCGTCGAAATGATCTCGCTGGTGCCGAACCTGGTTTTCAGTGCGCCGGCCAACAGGCCGAGCACGCCGCCGCCCGCCATTCCGGCCAGCGCGAGTGTGCAGACGGCCAGCCAGCCTGGCAATGGCGCTATCCAGAAACTCACCCAATAGGCGGCCATCGCGCCGGCGAACACCTGCCCCTCCTGGCCGATGTTCCAGATCTTGGCCCTGAATGCGAACACCGTGCCCAGCCCGACAAGCAACAGCGGGGTCGCCTTCGCCAGCGAACCGAGCAATGCGCCTTGGCTGCCGAATGCGCCGACGATCAGGGCCGTGAAGGCCCTTGCAGGATCGCCGCCGGAAAGCCTCAGCAAAACAGCGGAAGCCAGGAGAGCACCTGATATCGCCGCCGAATAGCAGACGACGTTCCATCCCAGGCTGCTGCCCGAGCGTCGTTGAAATGAAATCATTGAATTCCCTGCGTAAGCTGGCTGGCATCGCCTGCCATCATCATTCCAAGTTCGAGGAGGCTGGTCTCCTCGGGTCGCACGATGCCCATGATCCGGCCCTTGAACATGACCGCTATGCGATCGCAAAGGCGCAGCAGGTCTTCGAGTTCCTCTGAGGCCAGGAGGATCGCAAAGCCCGCGGCCCGCTTTTCCAGGATTTTCTCGTAGACGAATTCGGAGGCCGCAACGTCGAGCCCTCGCGTCGGCTGGTTGGCCAGCAACAGCCGCCGCGCATGCTGGAACTCGCGGGCAAGAATGACACGCTGCGCGTTGCCCCCCGACAGTCGCTCCACCGGGAGGTCCGCCGAGGCGGTCGCGACCTTGTATTCGTCGATCTTGCGCCTCGCCAACTCAGCCAGTTTGCGGCGATCGAGGAACGGACCACGACAATATTCCGGCGATCGCTGCCAGCCGAGGACAAGGTTTTCGGCGGTTCCGAACTCCGGGATCAACCCTTCGAGGAAACGATCGTCCGGAATGAAACCCACGCCGCTGTCGAGAATCTGGCGAGACGTCGGCGCGGTGACCGGGCTTCCTTCCAGCGAGAAACCGCCCGATTGAAGCGCGCGGACCCCCATCAGTACCTCGAACAGTTCCTTCTGGCCGTTGCCGGCAACGCCAGCCAGCCCGAGAACCTCGTTGGCGGCGACGGTAAACGTCACGTCCTTGAGGACATCCTCGCCCCATTCGCCAACCGCCGACACCTTTTCGACCGAGAGGATTTCTCCCGCCGGCGTGACGGAATTGTCCCTGACGTTTTTCGTCACCTTGTGCCCGACCATGAGGGCGGTAATCGCCTCGGCTGTCGTATTGGCGGTGTCCACCGTAGCGACGACCTTGCCTTTGCGCAGGATGGTGACCCTGTCGGATTGCATCACCTCGCGCAGCTTGTGACTGATCAGGACAATCGACAATCCACGCTTGCGCATCCCATCAAGGATGACGAAGAGCTGGTCGGATTGCTGCGGCGTCAGGACCGCCGTCGGTTCGTCCAGGATCAGCAGCTCGGCACCGAAATAGAGTGCTTTGAGGATTTCCACCCATTGCTGTTCACCGACCGACAATTGCCAGATTTCGCGATCGAGGTCGATGTCGATGCCGCAGTCCCTGCAGAGGCCGAGAACCCTGCGGCGGGCATCGGCCTTCCTCAGCAGCAACCCGACATCGGCACTGCCGACGATGATGTTTTCGAGCACGGTGAAGTTCGACACCAGCACGAAATGCTGGTGAACCATGCCGATGCCTAACCGCAAGGCATCGGCGGGAGAGCTCAATTCCACCACCTCGCCCTTGAAGCGTATCTCGCCGCTATCGGCTTTGTAGTAGCCGTAGAGGCAGGACGACAGCGTCGACTTGCCTGCCCCGTTTTCACCGAAAAGGCAGTGGATCTCACCCTTGCGGATATCGAGATTAACCCCGTCATTGGCAATGACGCTGCCAAATCGCTTGGTAAGGTTCTGAACGTTCAGCAGGTCTTCCATTGGGTCGCACCGGGCTGCCTGGTTGATGTGTCTTACTTCACCTCGGCGGTGTTGAGCGGAACGACAAACTTGCCGGAAAGAATCTCCTGCCGCTTGGCAGATATTTCGCCCTTCACCGCCTGCGGGATCTTGCCGTCGAAATCATGATAGGGTGCGATGTCGGTGCCGCCTTCGGCCATCGAAAACCATTTCGGTTCGGCGTTGCCATTGAATTGCGCACCGGCCTTGTGTTTCAGCCATTCGCCGATGATCCAGTTGAGATCGGGCTTCCAGCTGATGATGGCGCTGGACGCAATGGCGTCGGGCGCGACCTTGCTCTGGTCGTTGATGTTGGCGAAGCACATGATCTTGTGCTCCTGGCAGGGCTTGAAATTGTCGGTCAGCATGAAAACGACGTCGGCGCCGGCCGCGATCTGCACATTGGCATGCTCAGCCGCCAGCGCATTGTCGGACCACGAGCCGATGAACGAAAGCCGATGCTGGATGTCCGGCCTGATCGACTTTGCACCCTCGAAGAACGCATTGATCTGGTCGTTGACGTCATTGGCTGGAAAGGTGCCGACGATGCCAACCATGCCTGTCTTGGTGGTATGGCCAGCCAGCATCCCAAGCAGGTAGGAAGGCTCATGCAGCCGCTTGTAGATCCAGTATTGATTTGGCCCGGCTGGGTGATTGCCGGAGCCGGTGACAACAAACATCAGGTCGGGGAACTCGACACTCAGCTTCTGGACCTGGTCCGAATAGGTGCCATGGCCCCAGATGATGTCGTATTCACCACTCTCTGCGTAGAAACGCATGGCGTTCTCAGCATCGTCTCCGTACAGCGGATCGGTATGTTCCCATGCAATCTCCAGCCCCTCGGGCCTTTCCTGTTTCAGTTGCTCAAGCGCGTCGAGCAGCGTCCGGTCCCAGCCGACGTCAGGCAGGTCCTGCAGGATAACAGCCAGTTTCAGCGTCTTTGGGACATCCGCGAATGAGCGTACAAGCCCCGACAGAAGCAGGGCGCCCGCCGTGCCCAGGATTGCCGTGCGTCGCGTAATGGTATTCGTCATCGCTTGATCCTCTCATTCCAGTCCGAGAACTGTCCAATGCCGCCCTGTCGTCATCCGGATGTTCTTGTCTTTTCCGGTTGCCTACTTGGAGGCGGCGATCGCCTGGACAACGTCCCCATGGCGTTGTTGGCAGCCGGTCTTCCGGCTTAGGTCCGAAACTTCCACGGCGAAGGTCGGCTAACAATGGCTGCGATTTCTTTCGCGCATATCCACAATTAATCATGTCCGAAAATGCGCCCATGACTAGAGCATAGTGCCGAAAAGTGTGAAGCGGTTTTCACGGACAAACGGAAACCGTTTGTCCAGACATCATGCTCTATCTCTTTGATCTAGAGGCGGATTCCGATTTCAGGTCGATTCGACCTGAAATCATCCGGCTCTAGTGTGCGCCGATACCGTTGCCGGCCACGACGCCATAACGCAGGCCCCTTTCGCGCAGCCAGCGGCGGTAGGCGGCCGACGCGGCGTCGGCGCGGATCGGCACCTCGGAACGGGAATCCAGCGGCAGCCTCTTCGGAACCTGATTCTCCAGGATCGGCTTGTCCTGACCCAGGATGGTCTGATGAAATCGCCTCAGCGTCGCGAGGTCGCGGATCTCATCCAGCAAGCAGATGACGATATGGACGAGCACCCAGTCCTCTTCGACCGGCTGTCCGAACAGCGCGATGACGTCGCGTCGGTCGCGTTGCCGAGACCCCGTCTTGTAAAGGACGGCGCAGAACGGGTGCGGCACCCGGTAGATGTATTCCGTATCGGCCCCTGTCGTCGAACCCGCATTCGCCTGCGGCTGGTAGAACTCGCAATCGGTGACCATTATTTCGGGTGGCTCGGCCGAAACCTGCACTTTGTAAGGCTTGACCTCGGTGTGCGGCTCCTCGCCGAGAATGCCGGTGTGGACGAATGGGAAATGCCCCATGTCGAGAAAGTTCTCGACGGCCCTGGGCGCCGATACGTTTACCCTTACGACGCCCTGGATGATGTGGCGGCGATCGGCTTCGGAAAATTCCGGAATCTCGAACAGGTCGCGCTCCGGCGTGCCGAGCGTCGTCCAGACATAGCCGAACCGCTCGATGACAGGTAGCTCTGTTTGGGCAGCTTCGACGGTAGCGTGGCCTTGCCAGACGGCGGCCTTGCCCTCGCGCCGGCCAACGGCAATCGGCTCACCGAGCAGGACCGTCCTCACCGCCCGATCGATCGGCAAGTCCTCGACACAGGCGACGACATGCCAGTCGTTGAGCGCAACGGGATCGAGATGAGAGAAATTGCTCATGGTGCTGTCCAGCCTGGAATGTCTGTTGTCGGTGAACGGATCTGGCCAAGGCGCGACCGGCAACCAGGTTGCAAGACATCGGTCCGTTGCCTGACGCCGGATCAACCCTGATTGCCCGACAATTCATTTGTGCCTGGAAAACCGCCATGTCCGCTCTTGAGGAAAGCATATCGCCAGTTCACCCGCCGGTTCTGGAGGCAATGCTTGCCTCGTCACCCGGAGGCACGTGGGCAACCATCAGGCGTTGCGCTTCTGCTCTCTGAGCTCGGTCGGTGAACAGTCGAACGCCAGCTTGACCTGCCGCGAGAAATGATAGGGGTTCTTGTAGCCGACCTGGTAGGCGATCTCGCTGATCGACAGTCCTGTCCGCTGCAGCAGATGCGTGCCGTAATCGAGGCGGCAACGCCACAGATATTTGGCCGGCGTCATGCCGAGATGTTTCTTGAACGCCGAGACCAGATATTGCGGGCTGACGCGCACCTGCTGCGCCACCCGCTCGATCGACAGATCGGCGGCAAAGTTCTCTTCGAGGAAACGGCGTGCCTGCAGGATCGTCTGCGGGATCGGCCGCTCCGCCTCGATCACCTCGGCCTCGTAGATGAAGGCGTGGAGCAAGGCGTTGGTCAGCGACTCGCGAACACCACTGCGGCCGCCGCGCTCGCCGAGGCCAAGATCAACACCCAACTGCATGAGGGTGTGGACCATCGGCGAGGCGACGATGAACGGCGCGAACTTCTCGCGCTCCTTGTACAGCCACGCCGCGTTCTGCGGCCGGCCATCGCACCAGCTGACATGGGTCAGCGTTTCCGGCGCCACCGACGTCATGTAGCGATCACGCGTGAGCGACAGAGCACATTGTCCTGCCTCCAGTTGCAGGACGCTGTCATCCGCCTCGAGCGTCAGGGATCCGACGTGGACAAGCATGAAGGCCAGATAGTCGCCACCGATCGGCCCGTAGTCGCCGCCATTCTCATAGGTTAGTTCGCCGAAGGTGTTCTCGCGGCTAAGGTCGATCGGTGGCAGGCGCATATCGGCTTCCCCCTGTCAGACTGCCGGTGCCATGCAAATGAAGTCGATCCGCGTTCCGGCTGCGTCTCCAATTGTCGAAGCTATGGCCTCGTGACGCAAGATACCGCCAATCAACCTGCTCATGGCGGCAGACCGATGCTTCCACGCGCACAGGCCCAGGCTAGCCGAGGCGATCCGCCAGGCGATCTCCAGAGAGGCCGCCCTTGAACGCTCGCTGGTCAACGGCTTGTCGAGATCGACGTCGAGCCGCGCTGGCCAGTCGTCGTCACTCGGGTGGGATCACACTGGTGGACATAGCCGGAATGAAGGGCGCCTTGGTCAAAGGCGCCCTTCGCATCGGCGGCGCGCTTCGGTCTTGGAGGTACGGACTCAAGCATTTTGAGAGGAGCCACCCGATGAGCTCACTGGGCCGGCTTGCCCAGAGCATTCGTATATTTCGGCGAAGTGCTACAACAATCCGCTAGAAGTCGCGCTGGAAGCGGAGGAGGCCGCCGACACTATTCTCTTTCGTAGCGCCGACCCAGTTACGGTTGTCAATCTGGCCAAACTTGCCATCGTGGTTATAGTCAACTTCGGCCGTGACCGTGAAGCCGGGGACGACATCGTAGGCAACGTTTGCCGCGACACCGTAATTCTTGTCATCGTCGGCGGAAACCTGGAGATTGAACGAGGTCTTCTCGTTGAACTTGTAGGTGCCGCCTCCCCAGACTGCCCAGTTGCCGCCCCACTGCTTATAGAAGTTGCGGTCGATGTTCTTGTCGGTGCCGTAACCGGCCATCAAGAACAGAGACAGAGCGCTCGAAGCGTTCACGTCCAAGCGAACCTTGCCGGCATATTCTTCGAAGGTGCTGTCATAAGCAGCGACGCCCGTGATCGCGCCCCAGCCCTGCGTGTACTTCACGCCGCCGACGACATGCGGGACATAGCTGTCGATCGTGTCGTAACCCGAACTGATGTACGTGAAAGGCGGGACGCCGGTCGGGCCAGCGCTGCCGCTACCTTCTTCGAGGGAAACCACGCCCGACAAACCGTTGCCGAGGTCGAAGTAGTACTGGACGACGTTGCTGTCGAAGCCGCCATAGGGGACGATCGTGTCGTTGATGACGTTGCCGGCGTAACCGATGAAGGTGTCGAAGGCCGGGTCGTCCTTACCGACGCGCAGACCACCGAGCTGGATCCAGGCGAAGTTCAGCGTAATGCCCGTGTTGCGGGCCTGCCAGTTGTTGCGGCTGTCGTTGGTCGTGGCCTGGTTGGCATAGTCGCCGAAGCTGTTGCCGAAGTTGAAGCGGGTCTCGGTGTAGGTCTTCAACGTGCCGAGTTCGGTTTCCTGGCCGGTCCAGGTCTTCAGGTTGAAGCGGGCATTCTTCCAGTAGGTCGAGTGGTCGTCTTCGCCCATGCTGTCAGGAACGTGATTGACGCCATCGAACGAACCGGCATCACCCACGCCGACGTCGTAGCGGACATAGCCGCCGATGCGCAGGCAGGTTTCGGTGCCGGGGATGTAGAAGTAACCGGCGCCGTAGACGTCGCAGATCTTGACGTATTCAGCGGGTTCCGGCTCGGCGACAACGACGGCGTCGGCGGCGCGCGCACCGGAAACTGCGATCAGAGCCGCAGCTGAGCCGAAAAGAAGGCTCTTAATGTTCATTTTCCTCTCCATTCAAAAGATCAAAAAAAGCCAGGGTATCTTTCGAGGCTGGCAACCCGCTCCCCGGAAAACGCCGCACCCATGGATCCAAGCTCCTCCTGCCGTCCGCAGCCGAAGGCGCCACTTCCGTCAATCGACGGAAATTGCTTGCAAAATGGCTCGAACGACAAACTTGGCGGTGGATGTATGCGGTGATTTCGCGATGACGTTAGGACAGGCGCAACTCGTCACGAATGGCGCTGCTACGCAAAACCATATCTGTGGCTAATGCCCTGTCCGCGGCAGCCATGTATCTGCCTGTGGCGCGCTCCCCGGACGGTCAACCGGGTCTGGGCTCGTAGATCGGGAATGCCTCGCAAAGCTCCTCGACCGACCGCCGAGCCGCCTTCTCCTGTTCGGCGCCCCATTGCGTTCCGACCGCATCCAGCACGTCGGCTATGAGATTGCCGACACGGGCAAACTCGCCCTCGCCGAAACCGCGCGTGGTGGCGGCCGGTGTGCCCAGCCGTATACCGGAGGTGACGGCAGGCGGCGCCGGATCGAAAGGAATGCCGTTCTTGTTGCAGGTCAGCCCTGCCCTGCCCAACGCCTCCTCCGCGTCCTTGCCGGACAGGCCCTTGCCGCGCAGGTCGACCAGCAGCAGATGCGTATCGGTTCCGCCGGAGACAATGTCGAATCCGCGCTCGCCAAGCGTCGCGGCCAGCTTTCTGGCATTCGCCACCATCTGCCGGGCATAGGTCTTGAACCCGTCCTCCAAGGCTTCACCCAGGGCAACGGCCTTGGCAGCAATGACATGCATCAGCGGGCCTCCCTGCAGGCCAGGGAACACCGCCGAATTCAGCTTCTTGGCGATGTCCTGGTTGTTGGTCAGGATCATGCCGCCGCGCGGGCCGCGCAGCGTCTTGTGCGTCGTGGTGGTGACGATATCGGCGACCTCCACCGGGTTGGGATGCACACCGCCGGCGACCAGGCCGGCGAAATGCGCCATGTCGACCATCATCAGCGCGCCGACGGCATCGGCGATCGCCCGGATGCGCTTGAAGTCGATGATGCGCGGATAGGCCGATCCACCCGCGATAATCAGCTTTGGCCGTGTTTCCCGCGCCTTGGCCTCCAGCTCCTCATAGTCGATAAGGCAGTCGCTCTGGCGCACGCCGTATTGCACGGCGTTGAACCACTTTCCCGACAGTGTCGGCCGGGCACCGTGCGTCAGATGCCCGCCGGCGGCGAGCGACAGACCCATGAAGGTGTCGCTCGGCTTCAGCATGGCGAGCATCACCGCGCCATTGGCCTGGGCGCCGGAATGCGGCTGCACATTGGCGTGCGCCGCGCCAAACAGCCGGCAGGCCCTGTCGATGGCAGCCGCTTCGGCCAGATCGACATATTGGCAGCCGCCGTAGTAGCGGTGCCCCGGATAGCCCTCGGCATATTTGTTGGTCATCACCGAGCCTTGTGCCTCCAGCACAGCCGGCGAAACGATATTTTCGGATGCGATCAGCTCGATTTCGGACCGCTGCCGGCCCATCTCGCGTGCAATCGCATCGGCGACCACCGCATCCTGGAGCTTGAGGTTCCTCTGGAAAAAGCCGGTCATTCTGCTCGTCTCCTGGCGGCAAAAGGCGGACACGGTTTTCGGCGTCGCCATTGCCTGGTGTTGGAATTGAAACGGGGAGCTAGTTCACCGCGTCAGGCGGGGTGCGGCCTTCGAAGAAGGCCGACAGATTGTCGATCACCCGCATGCCCATTGCGATGCGCGTTTCGCTGGTGGCGCTACCCAGATGGGGCAGCAGCACGACATCTTCACGCTCCGTCAAGGCGCGCGGCACAGACGGCTCCGTCTCGAACACGTCGAGCCCGGCACCAGTAATCCGACGCTCACGCAGCGCCTGGACCAGTGCGTCCTCATCCACCACATCGCCACGCGCGGTGTTGATCAGGAAGGCTGATTTCTTCATGCGGGCAAGACGACGTTCGTTGATGAGGCGGGTGTTTTCGCCACCGCCCGGACAATGCAGCGACACGAAATCCGAGGCCGCCAGCACCTCGTCCACAGTCGCCAGCTGCCGCGCCGGCATGCCGGGGTGGGGAACCGGCTGGCTGTCGAAGAAGACGACCTCCATGCCGAAGCCGAAGTGACAGCGCCTGGCCATGGCCTGGCCGATCCTTCCCATGCCGATGATGCCGACGGTCTTGCCGCTGACCTGGGTGCCGCAGAGATGCGTCGGCCGCCAGCCGGTCCATTTGCCGGAGCGCAGCTCGCGCTCGCCCTCTCCGGCACGGCGCGCGCACATCAAAAGCAGCGTCATGGCGAGATCGGCGGTGGCATCGGTCAACACGGCGGGCGTGTTGGTGACGATCAGCCCTGCTGCGCTGGCGGCGGCAATGTCGATGTGGTTGAAGCCGACACCGAAATTGCCAAGTATTCTTGTCCTGACTCCGCCTGCAAAGAGATTCGCGCCAAGCCGGTCGGTTACGGTCGGCAGCACGGCATCGGCAAGCAGCAGGGCCTGGCGAAGCTCTTGTTGCTCATAGGGCCGATCGGCTTCATTCAGCGTGACATCGAAATGGTCGCCAAGGCGCTGTTCGACCTCATGCGGCCAGCGCCGGGTAACGATTACCTTCGGTTTGCTCATGGCTACGATCCTCTCAAGCCGCGCGTTCGTGCCGCGGCTGCAAGGTCCGGCCGATCTCGGCGCGGTACCATTCCTGCGCAGCGGCAACACCGGAGCCGGCCTCGATTCGGGCTCCGGCGTCGCGTAACGACATTTCCGCCGAGGCCAGGGCGGCGAGGCACATGACCTCGTTGAGGTCGCCGAGATGGCCGATGCGGAACACGCGGCCAGCCACCTTGCTGAGGCCCGCGCCGAAGGATGTGCGATATCTGGAATATCCGTTGGCGATGACCTGTCTGGCATCGACGTCCTCGGGGACGACGATCGCCGAAACCGTATCCGACCACCATTTTTCCTCGTTGGCGCAGAGCTTTAGTCCCCACGCATGCACGCCGCGGCGCACACCTTCGGCGAGCCGGTGGTGCCGGGCAAAAATCTGCTCCAGTCCCTCGGCAAAGATAAGGTCGAGGCTGGCTCTCAGGCCAAGCAGCAACTGCGTTGGCGGCGTATAGGGGAAGAAGCCGGTCTTGGACGAAGCCTGCATATCCTCGAAGCTGAAATAGCAACGCTCCATGCGCGACTGCTTGTGCGCTTCCAGAGCCTTGGCGCTCCCCGCCAGGATGCCGAGACCGGCAGGCAGCATCAGCCCTTTCTGCGAACCGGTGATGGCGAGGTCGACGCCCCATTCGTCCATCCGGAAATCGATCGAGCCGATCGAGCTGACGCCGTCGACGAACAGCAGCGCATCGTGAGCCGTTTCGTCGAGCGCGGCACGCACGCCGGCGACGTCGGACGTCACGCCGGTCGCGGTCTCGTTGTGGGTGGCGAATACCGCCTTGATCTTGCTGCCCCTGTCGTCGCCCAGCCGTTGCCGATAGGCGTCGAGCGGAACCCCCTCACCCCATTCGACATCGATGCAATCGACCTCAAGTCCAAGGCGCTCGGCCATATCGACCCACAGGTGCGAGAACTGGCCGAAACGCGACATCAGCACCCGGTCGCCACGATTGAGCGTGTTGGAGATCGCCGCTTCCCAGGCGCCGGTGCCTGAGCCCGGAAAGATGAAGACGCTGCCGGTTTCGGTCTTGAAGATCTGCTTCAGGTCGCGAAACAAGGGCAGCACCAGTTCCGGAAAATCCGGTGCGCGCATATCCTGCATCGGCACGTTCATCGCCCGCCGCACAGCGTCGGGAATGTTGGTCGGACCCGGGATAAAGAGATGCGCCGTTCCATTTTTCATGATCTGGTTCTCCTGTTGATATGAGCATCGCCACACACGGGTCGGTGTTGCCGCCTTACGCGAACACAACCGTTTTTCGTCCGTTGATCATCACGCGGGCTTCGAGGTGCCGTTTGATGGCACGCGCCAGAACGCGGCTTTCGATGTCACGGCCGGCCGCGATAAAATCCTCGACGCTCATGGAATGGGTTACCCGCTCGGTTTCCTGCTCGATGATCGGCCCCTCGTCGAGTTGGGCGGTCACATAGTGAGCCGTGGCGCCGATCAGCTTCACTCCGTGCTCGAAAGCCTGGTGATACGGCCGCGCGCCCTTGAAGCTTGGCAGGAACGAATGGTGGATGTTGATGACCTTGCCGAACAGGCGCCCCGCGAGGTCGTCGGAATACACTTGCATGTAGCGAGCCAGGACGACGAGGTCGGCGCCGACGTCCTCGATCACCGCCAGTATCCGGCCTTCCTGTTCCTGCTTGTTCTCCTTCGAGATGGGCAAGACGTGGTAGGGAATGCCAGCCCATGCCGCAGTTTCGCGGCTGTCTTCGTGGTTGGAGATGATCGCTGCGACCTCGGCTTCGAGCCAGCCAACACGGATCTGGTAGATGAGGTGAAGCAATGCATGGTCAAACTTCGAGACCATGATGACGATTTTCGGCCGACGGCTCCGCTCAAGCAGGCGGCTGCTCAGGCCGAAGCGATCCACCACAGGCGCAAGTCCCTTGGTGATGGCATCGGCAGACACCCAGGCGGGCGCCGAAAAGGCAATGCGCATGAAGAAACGGTTCGAGGCCCTGTCCCAATGCTGGCTGCTTTCAGCAATGTTCGTGCCAAGGTTGGCGAGTTCGGTCGTCACTGCCGCCACGATCCCGGCCTGGTCTTCGCAGGACAGCGTCAGAATGAACGACAGTCGAAGCGCTGCACAATTCATCGTTCGTTGACCCGCGGCCAGCACGCCTCGCGATAATCGGCGAACCAGGCAAGCGTCTTTTCCCATCCGCCGAATGGGAAGAAATGGAGGTGTAGTGGCGCGGTCGGCGCCGGGTAGCTTGCCGCCATGGTTTGTAAGATCTCGGCTGGGTTCCGGTCGGCCACGATGTTGAAGAGGCCGCTGGCGGAACGCCGCAGCGCCGCGATCGAAGGGCCGACACCGCACATCATGGCGAACCGGATGAGTTTGGTAAGGCTGGTCACACCGGCCAGACCAACATGAACCGGCAGCCCGGGATGCGCCGTATGCAGACTGCTCGCCCAGGCGGCGATCGTGTCGCCATCGAAGGCGAATTGCGATACGACCCTGGCCTCCAGCGACCGCTCGGCACAGATGTCGAGCTTGCGCCGCAATGCGTCCGTCAGCACGGCTTCGACGATGCTTGGATGCCCTTCCGGATAGCCGGCAACGAAGGCGGTTCGTATCGCACTGTCTTTGACCACGGGATGGGCGAGCAACTGGGTTGCCTCTCCCAACGGCCCCGGAAAGAGAGCCGGATTGCCGCCAAGAAAGAGCGCTTCGCTTATCCCGTTTCGACTGTGGGCGGTGACAAGATCGACATAGTCCTGCTCCGAATTGAAGTTCCGCGCGCCCAGATGTGGCACCGGCACAAAGCCCAACTCCTTGATCCGGCGCGCTGCTTAGATTTGCAAAGCCTCGGGCTTGCCGGGAAGGTGAGTAAGAAAGACGCGCGAGCCAAGCGGGAAGCAGTCGGCTGGTGGCGCAAAGGTGCGTGCCTGCGCCGGCGCCAGTTCGATCGACACCTCCGCGTCGAACGCAAATGTAGCCGAACCTCGCGTCTGGATAAGCTCTTGGCGCATGTCGTTCATGATCTTTCCAGGTCTCTCCCGACCAGCTTCACGATTTCGCGGCACCGTAGGCCGCGGCAATGGGAGCCGGGCAGACCAGCTGCCCGGCTTGTCGTCGCGGGAGGATGCAACGACAGGACTCTCAGTTCTGAAACAGCGTTTCGCTACCCGTTGGCGGCGCGTTTGAGCGACAGGAACGGCAGCGCCACGATACGCGCCCTGACATCGGCCGCCACGCCATCCTTGTTCCACTTCAGCGTGATCTCGGTGCCGGTCTCGGCGGCCTCACGCCGCAGATGGCCGAAGCCGATCATCCTGCCGGTCGAAGGTGACCAGGCGACGCTGCTGGCGTGCCCAACTTCCTTCCCGCCGCGAAAGGCTTTCAGCGGATACCACTGCACGCGCCGCAGATTTCCGGGCGCATTGCTCTCAAGCCCCTTGCCGTCGAGGGCTTGCGACCAGTCGATGTCGAGCCCGACGAGCTGGCGATGGTCACCCGTGTTCGACATGCGCTGCAGCGCCGCCTTGCCGATGAAATCGGCCTTGCGAAAGTCGACCAGCCGGCCCAGGCCGAGGTCGAAGGGCGACGCACGATACTTTCCAGCTGCCTGAATGCTGGCGCCGCCATGGTCTGGGCCGGCACTTGTATAGTCGTAGCCAACGATCAGCAGCCCGGCTTCGAGACGTGCTATGTCGAGCGCCCAGGCGCCGGCAGGAAGGATGCCAAAAGGCTTGCCTGCCGCCTCGACCGCGTCCCACACGGCGGCGCCGTCATCCGCCTTGACCCACAATTCATAGCCATGCTCGCCGGTAAAACCCTGGCGCAGGATCTCGACCCGTCTGCCGGCAATTGTGACGATGGCCAAGCGAGAGAACGGCAATTCCTGCACGGACTGGGTGACAGCCTCCAGCACTTCGCGGGAACGCGGTCCCTGCAAGGTGAGGATGCCGTAGCTATCGGATATGTCGGTGACACGGACGTCGAGGCCTTCGGCATGCTGCTTCCACCAGAAAAGGCCGGGATCGGCGGAAACGCGGAAGGTGGTTTCGTCCATGCGGAAAACCAGACCGTCGCCGACGACATGGCCGTTCTCGTCGCACCACGGTGCATAGTAGATCTGGCCGACCTGCAGCTTCTTGATGTCGCGCGGGATGAGCGCATCCATCATCCTCTCGGCATCCGGACCGGCAATGACATATTTCGACAGTGGTGACATGTCGCCCATGGCCACCCTGTTGCGGATAGCAGCCAGTTCCTCGACCATATCGGAGTAGCAATCGACGACCATGTTCCTGTCCCAGCGCATCCAGAGTGCGTTCTGGTTCAGTGGCGCCGTCCGTTCGACGAAGGGCGTGCCGCGAAAGGCGACATGGGCATCTGCCACCACGCTCAGGCCGGACGTGAATTTGATGTCGTTCATTCCAGGTCTCCTCCCAGTCGCAAGGCACTTTGCTGCAACATTCGACGACAACGGCTGAAGAACAGCGCACCTCGCGCCATGGAAACGAAACCATCCACGCGCAGACCGCAGGGACGGCTTCCTGCGAGCAGCAACCCGCTCAGTCAGATGTCTCTTGCCTCATCCGTATCTTGGGTGAGACTTTCACTTCGCAGCGTTTTTCGGAATGCCCCCGGTTGCCGACGGCATACCCGCAGTTCAACCTGAATATTTGAAGCCGCCGTCGGATTGCTTTCGCTGTCAGCCTTCACCGGCAAATGCTCGCTTGCGGTCGACCAGGTAACGCCGTCTCACCGCACAAGCTCGGCCCGTTCAGCCGTAGCATCGAAGCCTGAATTGGCAGCTCGACGCGTGGGGGGAAAGGCGGTAGCGCGCTGGCGCTAGCAAATTTCTCACCCAGGAGTGCGGTGAGACGTCCGGCGATTTCGACTTCGATTCCGCGGATCCACGTGCAATCGAAACGCTGGCATTTCAACCAAGTCCAGCATCGCCTCCGCAGAATCGTCAGCCGGCCTGCTACGCTGCGAGGGAGCCCGCCGGTCCGTCGTAGATTATAGCAATATGTATATTAGCTATTCCTTGACAATCGATGTGGGCTCTGGTTTCCTGATTTTACGGGTATTTAACCAAGTTCGTTGCGTTTTTTACGGACGGTGTTCGCATGTCAACAGTGGTTGTCGCGGACCCGCGGGGGGTATATCTCGCCGGTCTGGAATGGGTGTTGCAGAAGGCTGGACACGATGTTGTCGCCCAGTGTCGCCGCCCTGTGGACGTTCTCGCTCATGTGGAGCGCCATCAGCCTGATATGGTCATCGTAGGCGTGGATCTCGCGGATCAGCAGACATCAGGTCTTTCCTCACGGCTGAAGGCCGGCAACAGCGCTCTCGGCATCATCTTCATCGTGCAGCCAACCGGCAGGCTCGATGTCAGGGAAATACAGACGCTCGACGTCGATGGCCTGTTTCTGGACGGCATCAGCCACCGCTTTCTCATCGAATGCGTGAATGCGGTGGCGGCGGGCAAGAAGTGGATCGACAACAAGATCGTCCAGCAGCTGCTGATGCCCGGCTCGCAGCCGCAGCCAATGTCCCGGCTGACCGGGCGGGAGACCGAAATCGCCGATCTCGTCTCGCGCGGGCTGCGCAACAAGACCATCGCGCAGCGGCTGCATTTATCCGAAGGCACGGTGAAGATGCACCTGCATCACGTCTACGAGAAGTTGCACCTAGGCGGCCGGGCGGAACTGGCCTGGATGACGCACGGCAAAGCCGCCGAGCGTCCGGGAATGGGCCGAACCGGCCTGCTCTGAACACTCTCCACTCGCACCGACATTGTACGCACGGCAACGGCCGCAGAGCCGTCTGGCGGCATCTGGCGCGTGCCTGCGCGACCTCCCCGCAGCGCCCGTCAACCTGACCTATCGAAGGATATATATCGTTCGATCAGGTGCGGACATTGACCGCAATACTATCGAAGCGGGAATGGACGCGCCCTCTGCGCCGGCGGCACAATGAAATTGGAGGGGCGCATTTCAGTATGCGACCGGCTGCACCGGGGTAGGTGCATTTCCGGCATTAGGGGCTGCATCCCTTTTCCAGAGAGAATTTTGAACCAAGGAGAATCTCCATGGCACTCGACATCTTGACCCAGGACATCGTCCTCGACGAGACCACCGGATTTACGGACGATGATATCAATCCGGCCATTCCGCCTTACGATACCAACCCCACGGTGCAATATCTCCTAAGTCTCGACGATCCGGGTGGGCTGACCTCGCCGGAGGTCGCCTTCCAGGCCAACTTCGTCGTGGCCTCGGCGAGTGCGGGAGAAACCATCACCTCGGTCGTTCTCTCCCAGAATCTCACCGGAACCCCGTTTTCCACCACCGTCGGCGTCAACAGCGGCATTCAGACGGTCGATGGCAATTATGTCTGGCTGTTCAAAGACGCAGACCCGCCCCATGCAAACGTCGTAATCGGTGTCATCGGCACCTCTGACCCGTCGGCCGCACCGGCCGCAACCGGCCCGCTCGCTTTCTCGTTTGGGCTGGTCAGCACCAGCGCCACCAATGCGGACCTGTACACGGTCGAGTATGTGCCGTTGCTCAATCCGGACGCGACCAATCCGGACGATCGTATCGGTTTGACCAACAAGGTGTTCGCGTCGGTCACCGGCACCTCCGTGGCTAGTTTTCTGGGCTCAGCCGCCGCGCCCGGCAACAATGATTTCTATCTGATCAATTCGGCCAATGACGCTTCCAAGCAGCTGCTGGTAATCGGTTTGAACGGTGGCAGTGCCAACGTCAGCGAACAGGGCTTCGGCATCAACAACCAGAGCATCAATCCGAACGAAACGCTGCAGGTCGATTTTGTCACCGGCGGTACCCTGAACGCAGGGAGTGCGTCGCAAATCCAGTACGGCAACCACATCGAGACCATCACGCAGGCCGGGTTCACGATCAGCCAGATCACACCTTCCACTCCGACTGCGCGTGTGGACGTCACCGTCAGCGCCTTCAACAATACGGGCAACGACCAAGGCACGAACTTCTTTGACGGCACCACGACCAGCCCCGTGGATATCACCGGCATCAAGTTGACGGGTACATCGGGGTTTGCGTCCGTCATCACTGTCGATGGCACCTATGCGACCGGCAGCGGCAACATCACCGTCACCGGGCTCAGCGGGACCGGAAACGCCGTCACCATCACCGGGCTCGACAACACCACCACCGTCGATATCACCACCGGCAGCCCAATGGATCGGCTGACGGTCAAAGGGGTCGATGCAAACGAGGGGTGCGACATCTCCGAGTTCCATTTCTCGGCGACGAGCACCAACGCCTATAGCGAAGAGGTCGGCTCCCACATCAACTTCGACGATGATGGCCCGAGCATCTCGACCACCGGCGCCGAGCCGACGCTGACCGTCGACGAGTCGGTTCTTACCACCAACGACACGCAGAGCTTTGCCGCCAACTTCAGTTCGGGCTTCGGCGCCGACGGGGCCGGCACGCTGACCTACGCACTGGGCGTCGTGGCAGGCCCTTCGGGTCTGATCGACACGGCGACCGGTCAGGCGGTCATCCTCTCGCTCAATGGCAGCGTCGTCGAAGGCCACACCATCGGCTCCAACGACCTCGTATTCACCGTCTCCGTCAGCGCCGCCGGCGCCGTAACCCTCGACCAGCTCCGGGCGGTGGTCCATGCCGACGCCAGCAACCCCGACGACAGCACCAGCCTGGCCGCCGACAATCTGGTCACGCTCACCGCGACCGTCACCGACAAGGATGGCGACCACCTGTCGGCCAGCCTCGACATCGGCCAGAACCTCAACTTCAAGGATGATGGCCCGAGCATCTCGACCACCGGCGCCGAGCCGACGCTGACCGTCGACGAGTCGGTTCTTACCACCAACGATACGCAGAGCTTTGCCGCCAACTTCAGTTCGGGCTTCGGCGCCGACGGGGCCGGCACGCTGACCTACGCACTGGGCGTCGTGGCAGGCCCTTCGGGTCTGATCGACACGGCGACCGGCCAAGCGGTCGTCCTCTCGCTCAATGGCAGCGTCGTCGAAGGCCACACCATCGGCTCCAACGACCTCGTATTCACCGTCTCCGTCAGCGCCGCCGGCGCCGTCACCCTCGACCAGCTCCGGGCGGTGGTCCATGCCGACGCCAGCAACCCCGACGACAGCACCAGCCTGGCCGCCGACAATCTGGTCACGCTCACCGCGACCGTCACCGATAAGGATGGCGACCACCTGTCGGCCAGCCTCGACATCGGCCAGAACCTCAACTTCAAGGATGATGGCCCGAGCATCTCGACCACCGGCACCGAGCCGACGCTGACCGTCGACGAGTCCAACTTGGGTGCCAACAGTGCGGATTTCGCGACCGTTTTCACCCCAAACGCCGGCGCGGATAGTGACGCTATCAGCTATGCGCTCGGCATCAATCAGGTTACGAACGTTAGCGGCCTCACTGACACCTTGACCGGCCTGTCCGTCCTGCTTTTCGTCGAAGGCGGCGAGGTGGTCGGTCGTGCCGGTTCAGCCGCTGGCGATATTGTGTTCACGGTGAGCGTGGCTGTTGACGGGACCGTGACGCTCGATCAGGCACGTGCCGTCATACACTCGCCCGACACCGGACCGGATCAGCAAACATCGCTGGCAGCCGATGATCTCGTAACCTTGACGGCGATCATCACCGACGGTGACGGCGACCAGGCCTCGGACAGTGTCAACATCGGTACAAGCCTCGTCTTCAAGGATGATGCGCCGACGATCACAGTGCCGTTCGACGGTGACCAGAACGCCGGCAACGGTATCGGGACCCCCGAGACTCTGGCCAACACACTCAACGCGTCGGCCACCGGAGCCTTCGGGTACGACATCGGCGCGGATGCTCATCCGGCCGCGTTCTATGCGAGTGGTTCTGACTTTGTCGACCAGAATGGCGCGCTTGCCGGCGTCCAGATCGGGCTCACCGGCACGATCACCGGCGGCGGCGGTGGTAACATTCTCACCTCGGAGGTGACGCTGGCGTCGGAGAGCCTTACCTCCGCGACGTTCAACTTCACTTTCACCTACGACAAGGATCCGGCGGCTGGCACCCAGACCGGGACGGCGGGCGGCACCCTCGTCTTCGACAAGATTGCCGATACTTATACCATCCACCTGACCGACCCTCTCGAAGGCTTCAGCTTCGACGTTATCCACACCAGCCAACTCTTGTCCAAGGAGCCCCTCGGCAATACGGGCCACCCACAGATCGTGCTGGAAAAATTGCAGGCTGATGATCCGAATACGCCGGCTAACGAAAACTTCTACGTGCAGTTCACGGGCAACTTGATCAACAAAGCCAACCCGTTCAGCTTGACAGCCAATGGCGAGGGGTCATCCGGCGACGCCACCTTCACCCTAGGTGGTCACGAGATGGTGAGCAACGCCAATGAAAGCTGGGTATCCGCGACGCAGAGCACCAACGGTGTCGCCGGTGACACGATCCAGAAAGGCGAACTGCTCACATTGCGGTTCTTCGACAGCAACGTCGGTATCAACAGTCAGAACGAGGCTACCCAGCCGACAGCGACCGCCGGCACCATGGCCATCAAGTTCGATGGCATCGGCAACAGCGAGGATCTGATGCTGATCCTCAACCTGATCGACGACAAGGGCACGGCGTCGACGCTCGACGATGTCTCGATTACGAGGGCGATGTACGTGCAGAATGCCGACATCTTCAAGATGGGTCACGTCCCGGCCCCGTACAGCGGCGAGTTCACGCTCGACAACAATGACGGCCTCGTGATCATCGAGCAGAACGACTACAACGCGGCCGGCGAGCACTTCGTGTTGCAGGGTGTCCAGATCATGCAGTCGGGCAACGGCATCACCGGCAACAACACGGCAATCAACCTGAACCCGACGACCGGCGCCGGTGGCGGCAGCGATGCGACCACCAACCTGGTGAATTTCGACCCCACCGACAACGACGTGCTGAAGATCACGGACATCGGCTTCACCTCGACCTCGACCCAGACGCCGGATGCCCACCTCGACTTCGCCTTCAAAGTGGCGGACGCGGACGCGGACCAGACAGCGATGCAGCACATACTTGTCGACGTCGCCTGACACTGGCCAACGGGGGGCAGCCAATGCTGCCCCCAACCTTCCCGCACGAGATGTCATCCCGCACACCAGAGAAATAACGATGAAAACCAAACAACAGCCCCCTGCCCTGCAGGTGGTGATGAAAGAGGCCAGACGTGCCATCCGGCCGCTTGTCTGGTTCAGCGGCGGCATCAACGTGCTGATGCTGACCGGAGCGCTCTACATGCTCCAAGTCTACCACCGCGTGTTGTCCAGCCACAGCCTGGAGACGCTGGTGATGCTGTCGCTGATGGCGGCAGGGGCGCTCGCGGCAATGGCGGGACTTGAGGTGGTGCGCGGGCGCCTGCTGGCTACCGTCGGATCGTGGATGAACGCGCGATTGGCACCGGTTCTCCTGACCGCATCGGTGGAATATGCCGCCTCGGCGCCAGGCCAAGCCAACGCCCGTCCGCTGCGCGACCTGGATCAAGTGCGCAACTTCTTCACCAGCCCCAGCATCTTCCCGATCCTCGACGCGCCTTGGGCACCGTTGTTCTTCGTTGCCATATTCTTCATGCACCCATGGCTGGGCTGGTTGGCGCTTTGCGGCGGGATCGTGCTGTTTGCTTTGGCGCTGCTCAACGAATACCTCACACGCAAGCCGTTGACCGAGGCCGCAAGCGCACAGTCGCGGGCCTATGTGCAAGCCGAGGCGGCGATCCGCAACGCCGAGGTCGTCCAGGCGATGGGCATGTTGAAGCCATTGCTGGAAGGCTGGAAGGCCCAACAGGACGAGGCCAACAAGGGACAGGTTCTTGCCGCCAACCGTGGCGGCGTCATCGCGGCTATCGCGCGTTGTCACCGGCTGGCCCTGCAAATGGCCATACTCGGCCTCGGCGCCTATCTGGTTCTTCGCAACGAGGCTTCACCCGGCATCATGATCTCCGCCTCGATCCTGATGGGTCGCGCCTTGTCACCGGTCGAGCAAGCGATCGGCACATGGAAGGCGACGGTGGGAGCGCGTGCCGCTTACAAACGCCTCACCGCGGTCGCCGGACAGCACCGGGAAGCCACACCGGTCCTGCCACTGCCCCGTCCGAAAGGCAGGTTTGAGGCCGACAACCTTGTGCTTGCCCGACAGGGTGGCGAGCACATCCTGAAAGGCATCAGCTTCCGTCTCGAGCCGGGTGAAGCGATGGCCCTGATCGGTCCGAGCGGGGCCGGCAAGACGAGCCTGGCGCGCATACTTGCCGGTGCCTGGCGCCCGTCGGGGGGGCGTGCCTTGCTGGACGGAACGGATGTTGCCCAATGGGCGGCGGAAGACCGTGGCCGTTATGTCGGCTATTTGCCGCAGGACATCGAACTCTTCGCCGGCACCGTATCCGACAACATCGCCCGCTTTGCGACGGTCAATCCGGCGGTCTTCCAGCACGTGATCAAGGCAGCGCAGTTGGCCGGCGTCCACGAACTCATCAAGGGGCTGCCGAAGGCCTACGGCACCGAGATCGGCGAGGCGGGTGCGATACTGTCGGGCGGGCAGCGCCAACGCATCGGGCTGGCGCGGGCACTCTACGGCGACCCCACGCTGCTTATCCTCGACGAACCCAATTCCAACCTCGACAGGGAGGGCGAGGAGGCATTGATTGCCGCTCTCGGCGTGGCCAAGGCGACGAACACAACCGTTATCCTGATCGCGCACCGCGCCAACATCTTGGAGAAGGTAGACAAGATACTGGTCCTCAACAGGGGTCAGCAAGATCTCTTCGGGCCGCGCGACCATGTCTTCAACGAACTCGCCAGCCGCGTCAGCAAGGTGGCCCATCTGCCCAAGGCTGCCCAGTTGCCTGCCCTCGAAGTGGTCAAGGAAACCAAAGAGGTCAAGGAAGCATGAGCCGCCCCCCGGAATTGAACGTCGTGCCGCTGCCCCTTCCGCCGCCCTCCCTGCTGCAACCGATGCCGCTGCGTCTCACAGGCGTGACCTGCACCGGGTTCGCGATCATGTTCCTGTTCTTCGGCGTCGCGGGAGGTTGGGCGGCCCTGGCACCGTTGGACAGCGCCGCTGTGGCGCCGGGCGTTATCAAGGTCGCCGGCGACCGCAAGCTGATCCAGCACCTCGAGGGCGGCATCATCGCGGAGTTGAACGCAGCCAACGGTGATGTCGTCAAGGCCGGCAAGATCCTCGTCCGGCTCGACGACACGCAGGCAAAGGCGCAGCTCGACCTGATTCAGAACCGGATAGCAACGCGCGAGGCGCTGGCCGCGCGTCTCAGGGCCGAGCGTGACGGCAGGGCCGAGATCGAGTTCGATCCGGCGTTGCTCGCCAACCCCGCCGCCGCCGCAAGGGACGCGGTGTCCGCACAGCGCGACGTGTTCGCGGCGAAACACCACAATCTGGCGGACGAGCAGGAAATCCTCAGCCAGCGCCGCCACCAGACCGAGGAGGAGATAAAGGGACTGGAAGAGCTTATCGTCACCAAGGACAAACAGATCGAGGCGATCGAGGGTGAAACCAAAGACCTCGAGAGTCTGCTCAAGAAGGGGCTGACTACCCGCGAGCGGAACCTGTTGCTCAGACGACAGCAGCAGGAGATCGAGGGCGAGCGCGCCACCAACATCGCCGCAATCGCCCGCGCCAGAAGCGCCATGGCCGAGATCGACATGCAGATCCTGAACCTCGACACCGTGCGGCTCAACGAGTCCGTCGATGAGTTGAGCAAGGTCGAGGCGGAACTGTTCGACCTGAGACAGGAGGAGCGTGCCGCCAGGGACGTGCTTACCCGTACCGATGTCGTCGCACCGGTTGACGGCATCGTCATGGATCTGAAGGTCCACACCGCGGGCGGTGTCGTGAAACCCGGCGATACATTGATGACGATCGTACCGCTCGGACAACAACTCGTGGTCGAAGCCATGGTCAAACCGGAGGATGTCGAGACGATCGCACCCGGACAGCCCGCGCGCGTCAGCTTCCCGGCCTTCGCCCGCTACAACCTGCCGCCGCTCGAGGGTGTCGTGGAGATCGTGTCGGCCGACCGCATGGTTGAGGAGCGCAGCGGCGCACCGTATTTCGCCGCGACGGTTGTGATCGACAAAAGCGAACTCGGCAAGCTGGAGGGCCGCAAGCTGCTGCCCGGCATGTCGAGCGAGACGATGATCCGGACGGGGGCTCGCACCGTTCTCTCTTATCTCGCCGAGCCGATCACGCAGAACTTCCGCCGGGCCATGCGGGAAAAATAGCCGTACGCCGCCCAGCGAAATTCAAGACAGCAGCATTCGCCCGGCCGTGATCGCCAGGAAGAATGCAAAGGCAAGTTTCAGGTAGCGCGGGTTGAGCGCGTGGGCGAGCCTTGCGCCCAAGGGTGCGAAGAGGAAGCTCACGGGCGCTATGATGGCAACCGCCGGCAGGCTGACGTAACCCAGGCTGAGCGGAGGCCTGCCTGCGATTGCGAGACCCGACCAGATGAAGCCAGCCACTGCCGGAAGCGCAATAAGCAGGCCAAGCGCCGACGATGTGCCGACGGCCCGGTGCACAGGAAAGGAAAAGCTGGAAAGCGTCGGCACCGAGAGCGTGCCGCCACCGATTCCCATGAGCGAAGAGACAAAGCCGATGACAGAGGCGATCGCGCGGTTGATCCAGCCGCTTTGCGGCAGGTGATCGGAGATCACGAGGTGCTTCGGCAACGCCATGTTGAGGGCCACCAGCAGGCCGACGACGCCGAAAACCAGCCGCAAGCCGGCGCCCGGGATGAACTTCGACGTGATGCCACCGATCAGGGCACTCACGAAAACGGCCGGTCCCCACAGAGTGAGCAGAGGCCGATCGACATTGTTGCGCCTGTTGTGCGACCGCATTGACGAGATCGAGGTGGGGATGATGACCGCAAGCGACGTCGCGACAGCCAGATGGCTGATCACAGCAGGCGAAAAGTGGAACAGGCTAAGCACCCAGAACAGCACCGGGACGATGACGATGCCGCCGCCGACCCCCAGCAGACCGGCGAGCACGCCGGAGGCCATTCCGGTCATGGCCAGACCGGCGACCAGCATTGCAATCGTCAGCCCGTCGAAAACCGACGTGTCGAATCCGAAGTCCACTGTGATTTTTCCTTGATTGGCCGACTGCGGCCTTGCGAATACATTTTTTGGCCGCGCCTGTCCGCCCGTCGCGACCTGGGTGCAGATCGCCCGAAAGCGTACAGGGGTTTGGGGTGCGGAATGCTTTAGTGGCGCACCATCCCGGCGTCGACATTGAGCGTCTGGCCGGTGATCCAGCGCGCATCGTCGGAGGCCAGGAACGAGACCACATCGGCGATATGTTCCGGCTGCCCCTTGCCTTTCATCGCCTGAAGCATCTCGACGAAGCCGAACGCCTCATTGTGCGGGCTCGCCTTGACGCCGTCGCTCTCGATCAGGCCGGGCGTCACCGCATTGGCGGTGATGTTGTATTTGCCGAGTTCGGTGGCGAGCGCCCTGGTGAAGCCGATGACGCCACCCTTGGCCGCGACATAGGCCGCCATGTTCGGCGTGCCGGCAAAGAAGGTGTTGGATGCGATGCTGATCACCCGCCCAGCTTTGCCTGCCGCACGCATCTGGTCCGTGCCGGCGCGGCTGACGATGAAGGTGCCTGTCAAATTGACGTCGATGATCTTGCGCCAATGGTCGAGGTCGACATCGTCCCAGGCGACGAACGGCACGATGCTGGCATTGTTGACCAGGATGTCGATGCCCCCGGTCAGGGTCTGGATTTCGGCGAAGAGTGCCTTGACGGAGGCCGGATCGGAAATGTCGGCGGCAATCGCCCTCGCCCTTCCGCCTATTGCCGCGGCCGCCGCCTTGGCGCCTTCGGCATTGATGTCGCTGACGATGACGGTTGCCCCGTCGGCGGCGAGCCGCGCGGCGATCGCCTTGCCGATACCCTGCGCAGCGCCCGTAACCAGGGCCGTCTTCCCCGCAAGCCGTTCAGTCATGAAAATGCTCCCTCAATCCGTGGTGATATCTGTTCAGGCGTCGGCGTCGATCACGGCCAGCGCCGCGTCGATACCCCTGCCGATCGCCAGTTTCTGGCCGGCCGCGTTCATGGCGCCGCCAAGTGCCGTCAGCGCCGCGATCGCATAGATCGGCTGGGCGGTCGGACCCATATGGCCGATGCGCGTCAGCTTGCCCAAGGTCTCGCCGCGGCCAGACGAAAACACCACCCCGTAACGGGCGCGGGCAGCCTGGCGAAGCGCCTTCTCGTCGACACCTTCGGGCGTGCGGACAGCGGTCGTGGTCGGCGACGCGATGCTGTCGCTGGCCGCCCAGATCGACAGGCCCATCGCAGCAATGCCCGCGCGCATGGCCTTGGCGGTGAGCGCGTGGCGCGCCCATACCGCCTCCGGTCCCTCATTGAGATAGAGGTCGAGCGCGACATCGAGCCCGTTGATCTCCGAGACCGACGGCGTGAACGGAAACGGCTTATCCCGCGACCACGCATGCTCCCAGTCGACGATGCTCAGCATCGACGCGCGGGGGGCTGCCTCGTTGCTCTTCATCTTGGCCCAGGCCCGCTCGCTGACGCCCATCATCGTCAGGCCGGGAGGCGCGCCCAGGCATTTGTTCGGGCCGGTGACATAGATATCGGCCTTGCAGTCCTCCGGGTGCGTCTGCATGCCGCCAAAGGACGAGACGGCGTCGACGATGAGATAGCCGCCATGCGCTGAGACCAGCGCGCCGATGGCGTCGATCGGATTGATGGTGCCGGACGGCGTGTCGTGGTGGCAGACGGAAACGACGGTGATCTCCGGGTGCGCCTTCAGCATTGCCTCGACCGCCTGCGGATCTATCGCCTCGTTGTAGGGCACCTCGATCTCAAGCAGATGTGGCGAATAGCGCTTCGCCCAATAGCCGAACCCCTTGCCGTAAACGCCGGAGGCAAGGTTGAGCACGACATCGTCCGGCGTGATCAGCGAGGCCGCGGCGGCCTCCAGGCCAAGCACCGGCTCGCCATGCAGGATGACCGGCTTGTTCGACAGCCGCATCGCCTTTTGCGCCTTGTCGACCACACCCTCATAGAAAAGCTGGAACGCCGGGTCGTAGTCGTAGAGCACCGTGCGGCCGAGACCGCGCAGCACTTCGGCATAGGCGTTCACCGGTCCCGCGGTCAGGGTGATGACCGGATCGGCGTGTTCGAGATAGCGCATCGTCTTGTCTCCGGATTGGCGGCGGTCAGCCGTAGAATTGCGTGCCGGTCTTGTAGGTCTTGAAGTTGTCCATGTCGTGCGAGTACATCAGCTCGGCGCCATGGTCTTCGGCGAGTTTCTTCACCTTGCGCATCGAATTGACGCCCGCCACCGGATCGATGTGGAAGGCCGCCTGGCACAGCGTCTCGAGGCTCTTCTGCGTATAGGCCGCATCGATCGTGAACATGATCGGCTTGCGCTTGGGGAACTCGACCAGCAGGCTGTAATGGCCGATCGAATGGCCGGGCGTCGAGATCAGCCGGACGCCCCTGGCAAGCTCGACGTCGCCATCGATGCCTTCAAAGGTCGAATTCGCCCGTGTCGTTCCCGCAAGCAATTGCCCGGTCGCGCCACGCGCTTCGGCAGCCTCCGCCGAAAAACTCAGATCGGAATAGCCGAGGTGCTCGAAAGGTTCGGGATTGCACGCCTGCGGCACCTCGGTCCGGTGGCAGATCTTCTTGGCGTGCGGAAAATACTTGTTGCCGCCGCAATGATCGAAGTGGAAATGCGAATTGACGACGACGTCGATGTCCTTCGGCTCGAGGCCGAGCAGCGCCAGCGCACCGGGAATGGTCTGGTGCTTTTCCTGGATCGGCTTTTCGAACGGCAGCACCTTCATCACGTGATCGTAGTCGTAGCCGGTGTCGATGAGGAACCGGCCCTCGGCATGTTCGATCAGGATCGAATAGACGGGGAAGCGCACTTCGCCGCCAGGGCCGCGGTTCCAGAACACATGATAGCCGTCGAGAACGAGCGAGCCGCCGTCGAGCAGGTAGACCTTGGTATCCGACATTCTTGCCTCCTTTATTGGCGCGGGTCCCGTCCGCGCATGAATTGTCCTCAGCGCGCGCCGCGCTCATATGGAATGCCGAGCGCCGCCGGCAGGCTGGCGCGCCGGCCGAACAGCACCAGCATGATCATCACCGCCAGGAACGGCAGCATCTGGATGATGTCGGTCGGTATGTTGATGCCGGCCACTTGCATGGCCGTCGTCAGCGAAAGGCAGACACCGAACAGCAACGCGCCGAACAGCACCCAGATCGGGCGACCGCGCGCCAGCATGGCCAGCACGATGCCGAGAAAGCCCGCGCCATTGGTGATGAACGGAATGAACAGGCCGGCCCCGACATTGGCGAGATACGCGCCCCCGAGCCCGGCCAGCGCTCCGGTCGTCAGCACGGCGATGGTGCGGGTCCGCACGACATCGATGCCGGCGACATCGAGCGCGGCCGGCTTGTCGCCTGCCGCCTGCAAATTGAGGCCCAGCTGCGTGCGCCGGTAGATGTAGCCCATGCCGAAAACCAGCGCGACCGCCAGATAGACGATCAGATGATGCTTGAAGAATGCAGGCCCGATGACCGGGATGTCCGAAAGCAGCGGAATGACAGTCGCATCCGCCGCGGGCAGGCGCGGGTAGCTGCGCGAGAACTGGAAATGGTGGAGCAGCGCCGTCAGGCCTTCCAGCCCCAAGGTCAGCGCGATGCCGATGACGATCTGGTTGAGCCCGATGCGCACGCAAAGCAGCGCCATGACAAGCGCCACCGCAGCACCCCCGGCGGCGCCGGTGAGAAAGCCCAGCCACAGCGACCCGGAATAGAAAGCGCCGACAAAGCCGAGATAGGCGCCGGCCAGCATCATGCCTTCGATGCCGATATTGAGCACGCCAGCCTTCTCGGAGATCTGCTCGCCGAGCCCGGCAAGCAGCAGCGGGATCGCTGCGGTGACGGCGCCGAACAGCAGCGCGCTGAGAAAGACCTCGCTGAACAGCCCGGTCATGCCCTAGGCCCTCCGCGACTGGTTGTATCGGTGATCGAAATATTCGGCGAGCGCGAGCACGATCAGCACGATGGAAACCAGCACCAGCGTGAAATGATTGGGCACGCCGAGCCGGCGCGCCGCGCTCTCGCCGCCGATCGAAAGCACCGAAAGCAGGAATACGAAGCCGATGGCCGCAAAGCCGTTCATACGGGCGAGAAACACGGCGGGTATTACGGCAAGCCCGTAGGCGGGATTCCAGTCGGCGCGGACATTGCCCTGGACGCCGATGATGTCGACGGCGCCGGCAAGCCCGGCCAGCCCGGCCGAAATGGCGAAGACGGCGACGGTCAGGCCGGGAACGCCGAGCCCCGAGTGAACCGCCGCTCGTGGATTGGCGCCGACGATCCTCAGCTTCAGCCCGAACGCCGTGCGCGTCATCACCAGATGCACGATGACGATCGCCGCCAGCCCAAGCAGCAGGCCACTGGTGATGGTCGTTTCGAACAGGCGCGGCAGCCGGTCCTCCACCGGCAGCGTGCGCGTCTGCGGCACGGTCGTGCTTGGGTCGCGAAACGCCAGCTTGACCAGCACATTGGCGAGCGAGGTGCCGAGGAACGTCATCATCAGGGTGGTGATGATCTCGTTGACGCCCTGATAGGCACGCAGCAGCGCCGGCACCAGCGACCAGATCATCGCCACCACCATGGCGATGAGGAACGAGCAGACCAGCGCCAGCCAGGCTGGCATGATCTGCACGAACACGGGAGCGCTGGCAGCCGCCGTCACCGCGCCAAGCAGGAACTGGCCGTCGCCGCCCAGATTCCACATGCCGGCGCGAAAGGCGACGATCAGGCCGGCGGCGAGAAACAGCAGCGGCGCCATGCGCGTCAGTGTCTGCTGGATGCCGAGCATCGAGAACAGTCCCTTCTCCAGCACGAAGCCATAATAGGCCAGCGGGTCGACGCCGACGGCAAGCAGGATACAGCCGGCTATGACCAGCGCGATAAGGATCGGGCCGAGCGTCATCAGCAGCCGATGCAGGATGTCGCGGCGCGTCGCTGCCCCGCTCGTGGCATCGAGTGCGGTGGCGCTGACCGTGGGTGCGGTGTCGATGCTCATGCGGCAAGTCCGATCATCAGGCGACCGACCTTTGTGCGGGCGTCGTCTACGTTCTCGACGGTGCCGACCAAAGCGCCGTCGGCGATGACGGCGATGCGGTCGCACATGCCAAGCAATTCCTCGAGGTCGGTGGAGATCAGCAGCACGGCAAGGCCACGCGCCGCCGTATCGCGAATGCGCTGGCGCGACGCCAATGTGTTGGCGAGATCGAGCCCATAGGTCGGCTTGTTGAAGATCACCACCTTGGCGCCTTCAGCCAGTTCCCGTGCCAGAAGCACCTTCTGGATGTTGCCGCCGGACAGCCGCGCGACGGGCGTCTTCAGGCTCGGCGTGCGCACGTCGTATTCGCGCACGAGTTGGGCGGCGCGCTTGTCGATCTCCGCGCGCTGCTCGACGCCGTTGCGCCAGAACGGGGCCGCGCCGACCTGCTTGAGGAAGAAATTGATCGAGACCGGGAAGGTGCCGACAGTGCCCTCGCCCAGCCGGTCGTCGGTCAGGTAGCGAAGGCCGCGCCGGCGGCGCTCGCCGACGCTCAGCGTCTCGATGGCGGCGCCGTCCAGCCGCACCGAGCCGCTTGTGGCTGTACGCTGGCCGGCCAGCGCTTCCGCCAGCTGCTTCTGGCCGTTGCCGTCGATGCCGGCTATGCCGAGGATCTCGCCCGGGCGGATGTCGAAGGAGATCGACGACAGGCCCGGCGCATTGTCCGTCGCCGCTACCGCCAGGTCCGTCACCTGAAGCAGCGGGTCAGCGCCGGCGCGGGCAGTGCGGACAGGACGCTCGACGGCTTCCGGGTCATCCTTCTGCTTGCCGAACATCAATTCCACGATCTCCGAGACGATCTCCTGTTCGCCCAGCGTGCGAAACCGCTCGGGTGGAATCTCGCCGACCTTGCGGCCAAGCTTCAGCACCGAGATGCGGTCGCCGAAGGCAGCCGCCTCCTTGAGCTTGTGGGTGATGAAGACGATCGCAAGGCCCTGCTCGACAAGGCGGCGCATCAGCGCGCCCAGTTCGTCGATACCTTTCGGCGTCAGCATGGAGGTGGACTCGTCAAGGATGAGCAGCCGGCTGTTGCGCAGCATCGCGCGCAGGATCTCGACCTGCTGCTGCTCGCCGAGCGACAACTCCGATACCTTGGCTTGAAGCTTGACGGTGATGCCGAGCGTGCCGGTGATCTCGGCGACGCGCGCCGCCAGTTCCTCGGTCCTGGGGCGCTGCCACCACGGCCCGCCAAGCAGGAGGTTCTCCGCCACCGTCAGCGTCGGCACCAGCATCATGTGCTGGAATACGGTGCCTATGCCGAGTGCCAGCGCATGGCGTGGCGAGGTGATCGGCGTCGGTTTGCCGTCGACCAGTATGCGTCCTTCGTCAGGCTGCTGCAGGCCGGACAACATGCCGATCAATGTCGATTTTCCAGCGCCGTTCTCGCCCAGCAGCACATGCACTTCGCCCGGGCGGATCGACAGGTCGACGCTGTCATTGGCAACGATGCCGGGGAACCGTTTGGTCACGCCTTCAAGCGCGACGATGTCGCGCCCGGCAACGGACGATGAAGAAAAACCGCTCATGAAGCCCAGCACCAAAAAACAGGAATCGTCCGGAGGGGCGAACGGATCACCCCTCCGGCAGCCGACCATGATCGCCTTACTGGGCGACGCTGGTCATCAGTGCCCTTACGGCGGCCGCGTCATAGACCGGCTCGACCTTGATCTTGCCGGAAATGACGTCCTCGCGCAGCGCCTGGATTTCCGTCCAGACATTGTCCGGGATCGCAGCGGTCTTCAGCAACTTGACCGAGTCGTCCTTGAGGCCGATCGTATAGTGTTTGGTGCCGAACGTGTCCGCCTTCAGGTCGGCAATCATCGCCGCATAGACCGGCTCGATGTTCCACACCACCGACGACAGCAGGAAGCCCTTGTCGATCGGTGACTTGTCGCCGATGACGTCGATGAAATAGACCTTGCCGCCATCGGCTGCCTTGGTTGTCTCGACCGCCTGCAGCATGCCGAAGCTCGAACCGTTGCCTTGGCCGAAGATGATGTCGGCGCCCGACGCGATCACGCTTTCGGTGACGCGCTTGCCGCCGGCCGCATCGCTGTAGGCGGCCGGGCCGATCACCGCGTAGGTGATCTTGACGTCCGGGTTCTCCGCCTTCACGCCTTGCGCGAACGCCGCCGACTGCGAATTCCACGATGGCGGTTCGCCCGACACCACGATGCCGACCGACTTGGAACGCGACACCTTGGCGGCGAGACGGCCGGCGAGATAGGCGCCCTCGTGGCCGCTCAGCGTATAGTCGGCGACAAGGCCCTTCTCCAGGCCGGCTGGCGTGTCGACGATTGCCACAGGAACTTTCAATTCCTTGGCGATTTCAGGCGCCGAGGTGTTGTAGCCGCTGGCATGCGCGATCAGCAGGCTGGCGCCGTCGGAGGCAAGTTCCCGCAAGGTCGGACGAACATCGCCATAGCCGAGGCCCTGGGCCACGACCACTTCGACGCCGGCGGCCTTGCCAGCCGCCTTGGCGGCATCGATGCCTTGCTGGTTCCAGCCATAGTCCGTGCCTTCTTCGGGCGTGAGGATGGCGATCGACTTGACCTCGCCGGCAAGCGCGCCGCTCATCAAGACACCGGCTAATATAACTGCACTTACACTGCTCTTAAGAAGCTTTAACATGTTACCCTCTCTGTTGTTTCACCAATCAATATTCTTATTGTTATTGCGCGAAAGCGAGATAGACTGCCTAGGAAAAATTACATTGTGGAGCTCAGGCAAAGTGAAGATCCGTTATGCCCTTCCGGTGATGCTGGCGTTATCGTCCTTCGCCAACGCGGTTGAGTTGCACCATGTCGCCGTCCGCACCGGCACTGACGGGCTCGACATGGTTCCGTTGACGATTTCGAATGCGGGCAGCGAAGGCCTCTCCTGCAACGCCGACTTCGCCCACTGGTATTCGGCCGGGATCGCAGCGATCGAGCCGGGCAAGAAGACCCGCGTCGAGCTCTGGTTCGATGCGAAGACCGGCACGTTCACGATCCTCAACGACAAGCGCGAGAACCTGCCCGTCGAGCGGCTGTGGTGCGGTCTGGCGAGCCGAACATATGCTACCCGCGTGCAGATCACGCTCGACCGCACCGATGCGGCGAAAGGCGAGCGTGATGTGTCCTGCGCCATGGCGCAGGACAGCCTGGTCTGCCGGTAGGCGCTCATTCCTGCGTCCGTTCGAACATCGCGAGCCTCTTATTCTTTCGCCAGGAACGCGTCGGTGAAGACGTCGTCCGCCGACAGAGCCGCCTTGAGCACGCCCTGGTCCGTCAGCGTCTTCAGAGTCTCCTCCCACTGCGTCTTCGTCATCCAGCCGAGACCGTGTTCCTTGGTGTCGGGGCTGGTGAACGTCGAGGCGATGTCGGCGTTGATCTGCGCCAGCAGTACGTCCTTCTTGTCCGCATAGCCGGGCGCTGCCTTGGCGGTGATCTCGGCGGCCTCTTCCGGATGAGCCACGACATAGTCGAAGGCCTCCCTATATGCCTTGACGAAGCGGCGCACGACGTCCGGCTTGTCCTTGATCATCGCCTGCGAGGTGAACAGGCCGGAGCCATAGGCTTTCCACCCATAGTCCGCCCCCATCATGATGCTGAGCGAGCCCGGGCCCCCGGCCTTCGCTTCCAGTTCGGGAACCTCCGCATCGATATAGCCGACGACCGTCTGAACCCGGCCAAGCAGCAAATAGCTTTCATAGGGAGGCGAGACGCTGTTCAGCGTCATGTCCTTTTCGGTCAGGCCATTGGCGGCCAGGAAGCCTTTGAAGAAGATGTAGGTGGAACCGGCCGGATGAATGCCGATGGTCAGTCCCTTGAGGTCGGACGGCTTGGTGAGCTTCAGCGTCTTGGCCAGCGAAATGATCCCCAGCGGCGAGTGCTGATTGACGGCTGCCAGCGCCACGACCGGGACATTCTGCGACCGTGCGACGGCAAGCGTGGGAAGATCGCCGAACCCGAAATCCGCGTTCTCATTGCCCACCAGCCGCATCGCGTCCGGCGAGCCGGATCCCTTGCGGATCTCGGCCACATCGATGTCGTTCTTGGCGAAGAAGCCCTTTTCCTTGCCGACGAAGAACATGGCGTGATTGCCGCGCACGACCCAGTCGAGCTGGACGTTGACCTTGTCCGCCGCCAGAGCCGCGTTGGAAAAACCGAGTGCTGCAACAAACGCCGCGAAGGTAGCGGCCTTGATAAGTGAGCGTCTCAGCATTTTTTGTTCCCTTTTATGAATTGGTTGATCGAGCGGGCCTAGGATTGGCTGAATTTCGGCGCCCACGGCACCACGATGCGTTCTAGGATTTCGGCGGCGTAGTAGAAGGCGATGCCAAGCACGGAAACGAGCAGCAGCGCTGCGAAGACCAGCGCCGTGTCGAGCTGGGTCGACGCGAACTGGATGACGTAGCCGAGACCGTCCGACGCCCCGGCGAACTCACCGACGATGGCGCCGATCACGCTCAACGTGGCGGCGATCTTGGTTCCGGCCATCAGGTTCGGCAGCGAGTGCGGAACGCGGATCCTGAACAGGATCTGCGTCGGGCTGGCCCCGACGGAATTCATCAGCGACAGCAGCGAGCGGTCGACCGATTGCATGCCCGCCAGCATCGACAGCGTCACCGGGAAGAAGGCGATGACCAGGATCAGGCCGATTTTGGGCGCCAGCCCATAGCCGAACCAGAGGATGAAGATCGGCGCGAGCGCGACTTTCGGCACGTTCTGGAACAGCACCACCAGTGGATACAGCGCGCGTCCCAACCAATCGAAGCGCACGATGACCAGCGCAATGGCAATGCCGACCACGACCGAGACCAGGAAGCCGAACAGGATCTCGCCCGCCGTCACCAGCGTCGCCTGCATCAGCGTGCCCCATTGCGCCACCAGCGACTTCGCGATCTCGGACGGGGCGGGAATGATGAAGGCGGATATGGCAAAGATCCGCACCGCGGCTTCCCACAGCACGACCGTCACCAGCAGGAGGATGACAGCCGGCAGCCAGCTGCCGGTCGCCGCACTCCAGCTGGAGGCGAGGCGCGGCTCGGAAAGGTTGGTGATGGGTTGGTCGCTCAAGACGCGCCTCCCGGTTGATGGCTGGAGCGCAGCATCGTTCGCAACTGGACCACCAGCCTGACGAACTCCGGATCTTCGGTGACCGACAGGTCGCGCGGGTAAGGCAGCGCAATGTCGAGGCTCTCGGTGATCCGTCCCGGCTTGATCCCCAGCACGTGAACATGGCGCGACAGATGGATGGCCTCGTCGATGGAATGGGTGACGAGCACGATCGTCTTACCGGTCCGCTGCCAGATCTCCAGCAGCGACTGGCCCATCGAATCGCGGGTGATGGCATCGAGCGCGCCGAACGGTTCGTCCATCAGCAGGACCGCCGGATCGAGCGCCAGGGCCCGTGCAATGGCGACCCGCTGCCGCATGCCGCCCGACAGCTCGTTTGGCCGCTTGTGGGCGCTGTCGCCCAGCCCCACCAGTTCCAGCATCTCCTGCCCGCGCGCCCGCAGATCCGAGCGCGAGAGCGACTTGTCGGCGATGCCGAGCAGCATCGAGGCATTGTCGACGGCGTTTTTCCAGGGGAGCAGGTTGGCGTCCTGGAAGACGAGGCCGATCATCCGCTTGCGCGCCGCCTCGACCGGCGCGAGCCCGGCGATCGAAACGCTGCCCTGGGTAGGCTGCACCAGCCCGGCCAGCACCTTGAGCAAGGTGCTCTTGCCACATCCGGAAGGACCGATAAGGGAAACGAATGATCCCTTTGGCACCGAAAGATCGATGTTCCTGAGGATCAGCTGACGGGCCATGACCACCGAAACGCCCTTGGCGGAGATTAGATCGTCATGGCGGATATGGGCCGGCCTGTCGCCGGCGGCTCGGATGGTTTCAATGCGCATGGCTTGTCGCCCCACGCGCTGTTTTCTGCCGCACCCGCACCATCTTGATGGCGAAGGCGCCCTTCACACAAACAGCCGACCGGTGGAACTCCTCAAACCGGCTGGCCCTCTGCGCACCATGTGACATTGGCTACTCCCGGCCTTCCAGGATGCGCCGCACCGCGACGAGCTTGCGCGCCCGTTCACCTTGCAGCGCCTTTGTCTGCTCGGGCGTGTAGGCAAACATGCCCTCGCCCGACTTGATGCCGAATTTCGACGCAGCCGTCTTCTCCAGAACCATCGGCGCCACATCGTCGCGGTTGGAGAGATCGGCATTCAGGAAGGACGAGACGGATTTGTAGATATCCAGCCCCGCCATATCGA
>NZ_RZQP01000350.1:0-4266 GCF_003998165.1 Mesorhizobium sp. M7A.F.Ca.US.007.01.2.1
CCTTCGATCGGCTCGCCATTCACGACAACCATTTGCTTTACTTCGGGCGCCACCAGACCGGCGGAGACGATCAGCTTGGCGCCATCCTCGATCGTCATGTCGAGCGGCACGATGTCCGACTTCGGCACATACATCAGGAAGCCCGTGGTCGGGTTTGGCGTGCACGGCATGAATACGGCGATCAGCGGATCGCCTTCCTGGTCGAGCTTCTGGTTGATCTCGGTTTCCTTTTCACTGGCGACGAACACCAGCGACCACACGCCCTTGCGCGGATATTCGACCAGCCCGACCTGGCGGAACATGTCACCCTTGTTCGACAGCACGGTCTCGAAAATCTGTTTCAGCGAGCCGTAGATGCCGCGCACCAGCGGCATGCGGCCAAGCAGGCGCTCGCCGAAATTGACGATGGCGCGGCCGACGATGTTTGCCGTCAGGAAACCGATCAGCGTGATCAGGATAAGCGCCACGATCAGTCCGAACCCCGGCACCGGAAACGACAGGTAGGTGTCAGGGCTGTAGCGGGCCGGAATATAAGGCTTCACCCAGGAATCGACCCAGCCGATGAACGACCAGGCAATGTAGGCGGTGATCGCCAAGGGCGCGCAGACGATGAAGCCCGTGAGGAAATAGTTCCTCAGCCGGGTCATGCCGGAGGTCTTGGGAGCATCGGACATGGTTCACCGGAGCGCGGGTTGCAGCGCAACATTAGTGAACCGGACGAAGCTTTGGAACTGCGAAGTTTTTAAAGAGCCGATTATGCCGCTACTTCCAACGGCTCAATCTTCTCGAGCTCCGGCGCCAGCTTTCTGGCTTCGGTTTCAAGCTCATAGGCCTGTTGAAAATTCATCCAGAATTCGGGCGTGGTGTTGAAAAATCTGGCGAGGCGAAGAGCGGTATCGGGAGTCAGGCCGATCTCTTCCTTGGCAATGCGTTCGATACGGGTGCGCGGAAGGTTGAGCTTTTTCGCCAGCGCGCCTGCACTCATGCCGAGCGGGACGAGATATTCTTCACGCAGGAATTCTCCAGGATGAACTGGACGTGCGAACTTCGATGCCATTCGGCCCAACCTCCGGTCTGGAAGGCAAAACCTATTCCACCGTCACCGATTTCGCCAGATTGCGTGGCTGGTCGACGTCGGTGCCCATGAACACGGCGGTGAAATAGGCCAGCATCTGGATCGGCAGCGCATAGATGATCGGCGAGATGATTTCGGGCACATCCGGCAGCACGATTGTTTCCATCGTCTTCACGCTCACCTGCGCCGCGCCCTTGCTGTCGGTGATCAGGATGATCTTGCCGCCGCGCGCCGCCACTTCCTGCATGTTGGAAACGGTTTTCTCGAAGATCCGGTCATGCGGCGCGATGACGATGACAGGCATGTTCTCGTCGATCAGCGCGATCGGCCCATGCTTCAGTTCGCCGGCTGCATAGCCTTCGGCGTGGATGTAGGAGATTTCCTTGAGTTTCAACGCGCCTTCCATGGCCAGCGGGAAATTGGTGTCGCGGCCGAGATAGAGCACGTCCTTGTAGCGCGAGAGTTCGCGCGCGATCCGCTCGATCTGCTCTTCAAGCTTGAGCACCTGGTTGGCGTAGCGCGGCGCTTCCGAAAGCGCGCGCACCAGGGTTTTCTCCTGTTCCTTCGAAATCATACCGCGCGCCACGCCGGCGCGCACCGCAAGCGCGGCCAGCACGGAAAGCTGGCAGGTGAAGGCCTTGGTCGAGGCGACGCCGATCTCGGGTCCGGCAAGCGTCGGCAGCACGACGTCGGATTCGCGCGCCATGGTCGATTCGCGCACATTGACGATCGCGCCGATCTTCATGCCGGCTTTGCGGCAATAACGCAGCGAGGCCAGCGTGTCGGCGGTCTCGCCCGATTGCGAGATGAAAAACGCCGCATCGTT
Source organism: Mesorhizobium sp. M7A.F.Ca.US.007.01.2.1 (assembly GCF_003998165.1). Lineage (NCBI taxonomy): Bacteria > Pseudomonadati > Pseudomonadota > Alphaproteobacteria > Hyphomicrobiales > Phyllobacteriaceae > Mesorhizobium > Mesorhizobium sp. M7A.F.Ca.US.007.01.2.1. The sequence goes on from NZ_RZQP01000350.1 coordinate 1,902, forward strand.
CTTCGACAGCGGCATTTCGCGGTAACGGAATTCGGAGGCGACATCGATGTCGACGGGCAGGCGCGCGTAGCGCTCGAACCAGTACTTGCCGATCAGGCCGGCCAGATACGCCGTGCCGCAGGCCGAGATCGCCAGCCGACCAATTTTGGCGAAGTCGAACGGCAGGTCGAGCGGCTTCGACACTCCGGAGACGAAATCCACGTAATGCGCCAAGGTGTGCGAGATCACCTCGGGCTGCTCATGGATTTCCTTTTCCATGAAATGGCGTCGGTTGCCCTTGTCGACCATGAAGCTGGTCGACAGCGACTGCTGGCGTTTGCGGTCGACCTTTGTGCCGTCAATGTCGAAGATGGTGACACCGCCACGGCGCACCACCGCCCAGTCGCCATCTTCCAGATAGGTGATCGAATTGGTGAACGGGGCGAGCGCGATGGCGTCGGAGCCCAGGAACATCTCGCCATCGCCATGGCCGACGGCCAAAGGCGGACCGTTGCGGGCGCCGACGATCAAATCCTCGTCGCCTTTGAACATGATCGCCAGCGCAAAGGCGCCTTCCAGCCGCTTCAGCGCCTGGTGCGCGGCTTCGACCGGCTTCAGCCCCTTGGCGAGTTCGCGGGCCACCAGATGCGCCACGACCTCGGTGTCGGTCTGCGACGAAAAAGAATAGCCGTCGCGGACCAGTTCGTCGCGCAGTTCGGCGAAATTCTCGATGATGCCGTTGTGGACGATGGCGACGCCGTCGGAAAAATGCGGATGCGCATTGCTCTCGTTGGGCACGCCATGCGTCGCCCAGCGCGTGTGGCCGATGCCGATCGTGCCATCGAGCGGCTCGTCCTTGAGCCGGCGCTCCAGGTTGATCAACTTGCCTTCGGCGCGGCGGCGGGCGAGTTCGCCACGCTCGATGGTCGCGACGCCGGCCGAATCATAGCCACGGTACTCCAACCGCTTCAGCGCATCGACGATGAGCGGCGCAACCTGCGAGTGGCCGACGATTCCAACGATACCGCACATGCAGAAAGCCCCCGATTCCCCGGAAAACCAGCGCTATTTAGGGATGGCCAGCCTGCCGTGGAAAGTCACATTGCATTTCGTCCCGTATAACGGAACGCTCATTCTGTCGATGCACCATGACAGGCCGCTCTTGCAATCCGGTTACTGCAATCGTTCGGTTTGCGGGCTGGTCTTACTTTTTCTTCGCCGCCGCCGCCGAAGCAAAGCGCTCGCGCAACTCCTTGCCCTTGCCTGGAATGGTCTTCTGGCGGGCGCGGCCGAAGGCCAGCGCGTCGTCGGGCACGCTTTCGGTGATCACGCTGCCTGAGGCGATGTAGCCGCCCTTGCCGATGGTGACAGGCGCCACCAGCGACGAATTGGAGCCGACAAAAGCGCCCTCGCCGATGTCGGTGAAGAATTTCGAATAGCCGTCATAATTGCAGGTAATGGTGCCGGCGCCGATATTGGCCCCAGCACCGACACGGGCGTCGCCGATATAGGTCAAATGGTTGACCTTGGCGCCCTCTTCGATAACCGCCTGCTTGACCTCGCAGAAATTGCCGACCTTGGCCTTGTTCCTGAGATCGGCGCCCGGCCGCAGCCGCGCGTACGGCCCGACATCGCAATTGGACGCAATGGTGGCGCCCTCGATATGGCTAAAGGCATGGACCTTGGCGCCCGTGGCAATCTTCACGCCCGGACCGAACCAGACATGGGGCTCGACGATCGTGTCAGTGCCGATCTCGGTGTCGTGCGAGAAATACACCGTCTCCGGCGCGATCAGCGTCACGCCCGACAGCATCGCCTCATGCCGCCGGCGCGCCTGCCAGATGGCTTCGGCTTGCGCCAGTTCGGCGCGGTTGTTGATGCCGAGCGCGCTTTCGAAACTGGCTTCGGTGGCCACGACATCGAGGCCTCGCGCACTGGCGATCTCGACAATGTCGGTGAGATAATACTCGCCCTTGGCATTCTTGTTGCCGACCTGATCGAGCAGCGCCAGCGCATGGGCGCCGGCCACCGCCATCATGCCGGCATTGCAGAAGGTTATTTTCCTCTCCTCCTCGGAGCAGTCCTTCTCCTCGCGGATGGCAATCAGCTTGCCGTCCTTTTCGATCAACCGGCCATAACCAGTCGGACTGGGCGGACGGAATCCGATCACGACGACGGCAGCGCCTTCAGCCAGTTTCAGCCGCGCCACGGTCAGCGCATCTGCGTCGATCAGCGGCGTGTCCCCAAACATCACGAGAATATCGTCATAACCCTTTGATATCGCATCGCGCGCGGCAAGCACGGCGTGCGCGGTGCCAAGGCGCTTTTCCTGCACGAAAGTCTCGGCCTTGGGCGCGAACTTTGTCGCCGCCTTGCGCATCTCGTC
>NZ_RZQP01000351.1:0-4246 GCF_003998165.1 Mesorhizobium sp. M7A.F.Ca.US.007.01.2.1
GATATAGATGGCACGAGGGCGGCGATCGCGCTGGCTGAGCGGGCTGGCGCGGCATACGACCATGCCGATGGTGCGGCACTTGCCCGAGAGACCGCGCTTTTTACCGACAAGGGGGCAATGACCGTCGCCCCCGGAGAGACGCGCCGGCGTGCCGATGTCGTGGTGATCGTGGGCGAGCTCCCGCGGATCCATCATGGTCTTGTCGGCGAACTTGCCGGGACGGTTCCCGACCTCTCGACCGGCAACCAGCGCGCGTTCTTCGTGGTAGGCCCAAACGGGATGTCTGTGCCGCCGCTGAACGGCGGACGCAAGGCAACGCAACTTTCCTGTGGCCAAGCTAGCCTCACCGCCACGCTGGCGGCACTGAGGGCACAGTACAAAGGGCGGCGTACATCGCAACCGGTGTCGAATTTCAATGATTTTGCCAAAGCTCTGGCGGCCGCGCATTTTCCCGTGTTCCTGTTTTCAGGCCACGCCGCCGAAGGCTTGGCATTGGAGATGCTGCAAGGACTGATCGCCGATCTCAATCGCAAATCGCGCGCATCCGGCCTTTATCTGCCGGCGAGCGAAAACGGGTGGGGAAGCGCGCTCGCCTCGGCCTGGATGACAGGTTTTCCGCTGCGCACCGGCTTTGCGCGCGGCCTCCCTGAATTCGATCCCTGGCGCTGCGATGTGGAGCGCATGATCGCTGCCGGCGAAGCTGACCTGCACCTGCGGATCTCCGCCGCAACGGCCCAACTACAGAAAAAAAGGGCACGCATGGCGCTGATTGTGCTGACGAAAACGGAAAAGCCGGTTGCCGGCGCCGCAGTCACCATGGCCATCGGCGAGGCTGGGGTCGATCACGATGCGGTTGTCTACTCCAGCCGCACGGGCTCGCTCAGGTCGATCGATGCGCAAGCGGCCTCGCAATTGCCCTCCGCCGCGACGATCATCCGCCTGATCGCTACCCACGCTTTCCTCGAGCCACTGCCATGCTGACGAAAATCGCCGACGGCGACATCATCGATCCCGTCAACGGCCGTCTCGGCAAAGGCGACCTCTGGATCAAGGACGACAAGATCGTTCCGGCGCCGGCGGGAGGGGCGGCCGACCGGACCGTCGAAGCCAGCGGCTGCATCGTGATGGCTGGCGCCATCGATATCCACTCCCACATCGGTGGCGGCAATGTGAACACCGCGCGGCTGCTCTTGCCCGAACAGCATGCCGCCCATCAGCTGCGGCCAGCAATGACGCCGCTCGCCAATGCCGGCTGGTCGACGTTCCAGACCGGCTGCCTCTACGCAAAGATGGGCTTTACGACGGTCGTCGAGCCGGCGATGTCGCCGGGAGCGGCGCTGCACACGCATCTCGAACTGGCTGACATCCCGATTATCGACAAAGCGACCCTTGCCATTCTCGGCAACGACGATTTCCTGTTGTCGATGATCCGCGACGACGCCCCCCGGACGATGATCGAGGACTATGTCGCCTGGACGGTCGCTTCGACGCGAGCGCTTGGGGTCAAGGTGATCAACGCCGGTGCGGCGGCCGCCTTCAAGGAGAACGTCCGCACCTTCTCGCTGGATGATGTCGTGCCTTCCTATGGCGTCAGTTCGCGCAAGATCGTCAAGACGCTGCAGGCCGCCGTCGACAGTCTTGGCTTGCCGCATCCCTTGCATGTCCATTGCAACAATCTGGGCAGCCCCGGATCGGCGGATACGGCGGCTGCGACGATTGCAGCGGCGGATGGACTGCCGCTGCATCTCGCCCACCTCCAGTTCTATGGCTATGGCACGGAAGGAAAACGCGGGTTTTCCTCTGCCGCCGCACGGCTTGCCGAACTGGTCAACGCGACGCCGGAAGTCACCATCGATATCGGCCAGGTGATGTTCGGCCAGACGGTCACGGTCTCCTCCGACGTCATGCGGCAGTTTTCGGCGCGTGGCAGCGCACACCCGAAAAAGACCGTCATTCATGACGGTGACGGCAATGGCGGCGGCATCGTGCCCTACAGCTATGGCAAGGACTTCTACGGCACGATGCAGTGGGCGATCGGGCTCGAGCTTTTTCTCCTGATCGACGATCCCTGGCGTGTGTTCTTCACCACCGATCATCCCAACGGTGCACCTTTTACCGCCTATCCGGCGCTGTTCGAACTGCTGATGAGCCGGGAAGCGCGCGCCGAAATGGCCGCCGGACTTTCACGATCCGCCCTGGTGCTCTCTACCCTGGCCGCAATCGACCGCGAATACACGTTCGAGGAAATCGCCATCATGACGCGCGCGGCGCCAGCCAAGCTGCTCGGCTTGACGGATCGAGGCCATCTCGGCGCCGGCGCAACAGCCGACGTCGCTGTCTATCGCAGGGACCGCAGTATCGCCAAAATGCTCGGAGAGGCGGCGTATGTTTTCAAGGATGGCGATCTCGTCGTGCAAGACGGGGAAATCATCCATTACCGCTGGGGCAAGGCATTGAGGCTCAAGCCGCCTGTCGACAAGGCAATGGTGCGACGGCTCGAGGACTATCACCAGCAGCGCTACGGCCTGTCGCTGGACTGGTTTAATTTCCCGGATTCCGCGATTGCGCGCGAACAGCCATTCGGCGAGGTGCCATGCCGAACATGAGCATCAATGGCGTAACGATCGACGATACCTTCGCGGAAGCCTTCGGCATGCGCGCAACCGCCATCGTCATCACCGCGCCGAGCCGGAAATGGGCTCGCCAGGCGGCGATCACAATGACCGGCTTCGCCACCTCGGTGATCGGTTGCGGCTGCGAAGCGGCAATCGATCTCGACCTGCCGCCATCGGCCACACCGGATGGCCGGCCGGGCTGCCGCGTCATGATTTTCGCGATGGGAACGGACGAATTGCAGAAACAACTGCTCAATCGTGTCGGCCAGTGCGTTTTGACCTCGCCGGGTTCCGCCTGCTTTGCCGGGCTGCAGGGCAGCGCCGAGCTCAAGCTCGGTTCGGCACTGCGTTATTTCGGCGACGGCTGGCAAATCTCCAAGAAGATCGGCGACAGGCATTTCTGGCGTATTCCCGTCATGGATGGCGAGTTCCTGTGCGAAGCAACGACCGGACTGACGAAGGAAGCTGTCGGTGGCGGCAATTTCTTTGTCATGGCGCAAAGCAGCGCCAACGCTTTGGCCGCTGCCGAGGCCGCCGTCGGTGCGATCGGCATGGTGCCTGGCGCCATCGTGCCGTTTCCGGGCGGCATTGCCCGTTCGGGTTCCAAGATCGGTGGCAAATACAAAGGCATGATCGCCTCGGCCAACGAAGCCTACGCGCCGACACTGCGCGGCGTCGTCGCGAGTGAACTCGGTCCCGACATCAACGCCGTCCTGGAAATCGTCATCGATGGTGAGACCAATGATGCAGTTGCCGCCGCGATGAAGGCGGGCATCAAGGCTGTCATAGAGCTCGGACCGCAAAGAGGCGCGGTTCGGATCAGCGCCGGCAATTACGGCGGCAAGCTCGGGAAATTCATCTACTCGCTGAAGGATATGCTGCCATGAAGGCGCTGACCTTCACCCTGGTTGCCGAGCCGCCGGAGCGCCTTGACCTGTCGCCGCTGACGCCGGAGCGGCTGGCCGGGATCGAAAGGCGCGACGTCGAAAGAATCCAGATCGGCATGTCGAAGCTCGGATCGAAGGTGGGCGACATTTTTCGCGTCGCCGGCAGCGATCCGGCAAGCATCGTGTTCGAGGGCGGAAGCATGCGCCTTGACCTTGTGGCGCAAGGCATGCGGGGTGGGTCGGTTCGCCTCGTTGGCAATGCCGGCGCCCAGGCCGGGCGCGCCATGCGGGGTGGCAAGCTCACGATCGAAGGCAATGCGGGTCCATACGCCGGCTCCGGCATGCGCGGCGGCAGGCTTGAGATAACAGGCAATGCCGGCGACCACCTCGGTGCGCCGCTCGTCGGGGAACTGGCCGGCATGAACGGCGGTGTGTTGATCGTCAGGGGCAGAGCGGGCGCCTTCGCGGCGGACCGCATGCGGCGCGGCCTGGTCGCGGTGCTGAAAGGCTCCGGCGACCATGCCGGCAGCCGCATGATCGCCGGCACCTTGGTGGTGGCCGGTGGCACCGGTGAGATGCCTGGCTATCTGATGCGTCGCGGTTCGATCCTTCTCGATCGCGCGCCGGCACGCATGTCGCCGAGCTTCGTCGAATGCGGCGCGCCCGAGAGCGTTTTCGCCGCCATCATCGATCGTCATCTGATCGCCGAGGGCATTTTGAAACGGCCGCTTCTGGGGAGCGCAC
>NZ_RZQP01000352.1:0-4234 GCF_003998165.1 Mesorhizobium sp. M7A.F.Ca.US.007.01.2.1
CTGTCAGCCTGGACGTCGCTCGGCGCCATGATGCTCAATCCGTTGGAAGAGCGCTTTCAACGCCCGCCGCTGCCGGAAAAGGTCGACGGCATCGTCGTGCTCGGCGGCGGCTTCGAGGGCGCCATCAATCTGGCGCGCGGCGGCTATGAGCTGAACAGCAGCGGCGATCGGATGGTCGAGACCGCGATTCTCGCCCGGCGCTTTCCCACCGCCAAGGTGGTCGTCTCCGGCGGCACCGGCGCGTTGTTTCTCGATGGCGAGGGCGATGCCGCAACCGCGCCGCGCCTGCTCACCGCGCTTGGCGTGGCCGCCGACCGTATGATCCTGGAGAACAAGTCCCGCAACACCTATGAGAACGCGGTCTTCACCAAGGAGTTGGTAACGCCGAAGCCCGGCGAGACCTGGCTGCTGGTGACCTCGGCCTTCCATATGCCGCGCGCCAAGGCGCTGTTCGACAAGGCCGGCTTTGCAACCGTTCCATGGCCGGTCGACTATCGCACCTCGGGACGGGAAGGCGTCGGCCTGTTCCGCGACAATCCAGCCGATTCGCTGCAGGCCACCACCATGGCCATCCGGGAATGGATCGGGCTTTTTGCCTACTGGCTGTCAGGCCGGATCGATCAGCCTTTTCCGGGTGGCTGACCGATCACCGCCTGCCTGGCCGCCGAGAAGAACTGGCGCCGCACCAGCACCGCCAGCAGCAACAGCGTCGACAACACGAACACCATGGGGTCGACGAACCAGCCGAGATAACCGATCGAGAAGAACACGCCGCGTAGGCCGGAGTTGAAGTGCTTTCCGGCGAGCATGTTCATTTGCGCCGCACGCCACACCGCCGTTTCGGTGACCGGATTGCGCGAGGCTTCGCCATGCGGGATCGGTACGGCGCCGATCAGGATCGTGCAATAATTGAACAGCCGGTACGCCCAGCCGAATTTGAAGAACGAAAACGCCAGGATCAGCACCAGCCCAAACACCTTTATCTGGAAGGCCGCGCGCGACGGCGCGCCACCCAGAGGCAGGTCGCTGAGCACTTCAAGAACCCGGTCGGACGCGCCGAGCAGGGCAAAGCAGCCGCCGATCGCGATCAGCGAGCTGGAGGCGAAGAAGGCGGTGCCTTGCTGCAGCCCGCTCATGATGGCGGTGTCGACGATGCGGATCTCGCGCTCGGCCATGGTCCGCATCCAGGCTTGCCGCTGTGCATTCATCGCCGTCGTCAGCGACACCCGGCTGACAAGCTTGCCGTCGGAGGCAAACGTGTGCAGCAGCCACGCGACGAGGAAGAAGGCCAGCGCCGCGAGATCGGCTGTCGAAAGATCGAGGGAATCGCCCATGGCCTGAATTTATCACATTCAGGGCGATCGCTTCGATGTCCGCATTCAGCGATCGTGCCAATGTCGCTGCCGGAGCAAACAAGGTCGGCGGGTGCAGCGCCGCGATTTCCAAAAGAGCGGAAACATCGTGGGAATTCCTATATGTAGTCCTCGACCTGACTCCAGGAGACAACGCCGCGTGTTCCTTTCGGTTTTCGACCTGTTCAAGATCGGCATAGGACCCTCGAGTTCGCACACGATGGGACCGATGACCGCCGCGGCGCGGTTTCTCGACGAGGTCGCGGGAAATGACTGGCCGCGCCCGGCGGGTGTGAAGGTCGACCGCCTTGGTGCCAGCCTGCACGGGTCACTCGCCTATACCGGCATCGGCCACGGCAGTGACCGCGCCGTCATGCTCGGCCTTGCCGGTCTGACGCCGCAGACGGTCGATCCCGACCAGGCTGATGGCATTGCCAGCCGCATCGCCGCCGAAAAGCGTATTTCGCCGCCCGGCCATCCCACCTATCGCTTCGATCCGGCCACCGATCTGGTGCTGGACCGCAAGACGCCGCTCACCGGCCACGCCAACGGCATGGCGTTCTACGCCTATGATTCCGGCGGCCGCCTGCTGCTCAAGCGCATCTATTATTCGATCGGCGGCGGCTTCGTGGTTTCCGAAGAGGAACTGCAGCGGATGAAGGCCAAGGGATCGGTGACGACGGAAGGCAAGAAAGTGCCTTATCCGTTCAAGAATGCGGTCGAGATGCTGGCCATGGCCGGCAAAAGCGGCCTTTCCATCGCCGACATGAAACGCGTCAACGAGGAGACGCAGATGACGCGCGAGGCGCTCGATGCCGGCCTCGACGGCATCTGGAGCGCCATGAAAGGCTGCATCGACCGTGGCCTGTCGCAGGACGGCATCATGCCGGGCGGGTTGAAGGTGCGCCGCCGTGCCCGCATGCTGCATGACAAGCTGCAGGAGCAATGGCAGCAGAACAAGCCCAATCCCTTGCTCGCCAATGACTGGCTGTCGATCTACGCCATGGCGGTGAACGAGGAAAACGCCGCTGGCGGCCGGGTCGTCACAGCGCCGACCAACGGTGCGGCCGGCACGCTGCCGGCGGTGCTGCGCTACTGGCTGCATTTCCATCCCGAGGCGGACCAGCCGAGCATTCGTGATTTCCTGCTGACGGCTGCTGCGGTCGGCGGCATCATCAAGACCAATGCTTCGATCTCCGGCGCCGAAGTCGGCTGTCAGGGCGAGGTCGGGTCGGCATCGGCAATGGCGGCGGCCGGCCTGTGCGCCGTCATGGGCGGTACGCCCGAGCAGGTCGAGAATGCCGCCGAGATCGCGCTCGAACACCATCTCGGCATGACCTGCGATCCGGTTGGCGGGCTGGTGCAGGTGCCGTGCATCGAGCGCAATGCGCTGGGCGCGGTCAAGGCGGTGACGGCAGCGTCACTGGCCATCAAGGGCGACGGCACCCATTTCGTACCTCTCGATGCAGCAATCGAGACCATGCGCCAGACCGGCCTCGACATGAACGAGAAGTACAAGGAAACCAGCCTGGGTGGGCTCGCCGTCAACGTCGTGGAATGCTGAAGGCTGGCCTAAACTGCCACTGTGGAGAAGTCGATCCGGTCGTTGACGCGTCCGCATGCGGGACTAACCTTAAGCGATGTCTCTCAATCTCATAAAACTCTGTGTCGGCTGCGACAGCGTCGAAGATCTCGAGGAGTGGATCGCCTTCCGCCTCGACGAGCGGCGGCGCGCCGGTGAGCCGGTCGAGCAATATCACACCACGCGCATGATGCCGACGCGCGGCGCCGAGGTCACCGATGGCGGTTCGCTCTATTGGGTGATCAAAGGAAATGTGCAGTGCCGCCAACTGATCACCGAGATCCGGCCGTTCACCGATAGTGAAGGCATCGGCCGCTGCCACCTGATTCTCGACCCCGAGGTTGTTCGAACCGACTGGCAGCCGCGCCGGGCCTTTCAGGGCTGGCGCTATCTGAAGCCGGCCGACGCGCCGCTCGATCTGGGCAAGGGCAAGGCCGGACTGATCGAGATGCCGCCGAAACTCAGGCGCGAGCTTGCCGACCTCGGCCTGCTCTGACCCCAGGTGGCATCACCGTCTGGCCCTTTGTGCCACCCGATGTGGGGCTTGCAAGCGATGTGGCAACGCCACATCTTGTTTTTTATGAGCGATAAGAAGCAACCTGTGCCAGCGAGGACCAATCCTGCGCCGATCAAGCCTCAATCCAACGCTGGCGAGATCGACGCCTTCATTCGCCAGGCGAGGACACTTGCCGCATCGGCGACCGGTTCGGGCAGGCTGATCCTTGCTCTCGACGCGACGATGAGCCGCCAGCCAACCTGGGATCTGGCCTGCACGCTGCAGGGCCAGATGTTCGACGCCGTCGGCAAGGCAGGAACCCTCAGCGTGCAACTGGTTTATTTTCGCGGTCTTGGCGAGTGCCGTTCGTCCGCTTTCGTGAGCGACACCAATGCCTTGAAGCAGCTGATGACGCGGATCGAGTGCCGCAGCGGTCACACCCAGATCGGCAAGGTGCTGGCGCATGCGTTGAAACAGACGGCAACCGCTAAGGTCAATGCGCTGGTCTATATCGGCGATGCGATGGAAGAGGATATCGACGATCTGGCCGAAAAGGCCGGCAGCCTCGGCCTTCATGGCGTTCCTGTCTTCGTCTTTCAGGAAGGCCATGATTCCAGCGCGGAAAAGGCATTCAAAGAGGTTGCGCGGCTGTCCAAGGGGGCCTGGTTCCGGTTTGATCGGCGGGCTGCCGCGACCCTGGCCGGACTGCTTTCGGCTGTCGCCGTGTTCGCGACCGGCGGGGTGAAGGCGCTCGAAGCCAGAGGCAGGCCGGAAGACCGGCTGATGATCGAGCATCTGCGGGGC
>NZ_RZQP01000353.1:0-4224 GCF_003998165.1 Mesorhizobium sp. M7A.F.Ca.US.007.01.2.1
CGAAACACACAACGATACAACTATCCGGGCTGCCGCCCGTGGGAGGTTACCATGGCATCCGTTCCCTTCGATCAACTCGATGGCTTCATCTGGATGAACGGCGAATTCGTCCAATGGGGTGACGCCAAGATCCATGTGCTGACGCACGGGCTGCATTACGCCAGCGCTGTTTTCGAGGGAGAGCGCGCCTATGGCGGCGAGATCTTCAAGCTCAACGAACACACCGAGCGCCTGCATGAATCGGCACGCCTGCTCGGTTTCAAGATCCCCTATTCGGTGGCCGAGCTCAACGACGCCTCTTCCACGCTTCTCAAGAAGCAGGGTTTCCAGGACGCCTATGTCCGGCCGATCGCCTGGCGCGGCAGTGAGCAGATGGGCGTCTCGGCGCAGAACAACCGCATCAACTGCGCCATCGCCATCTGGCAATGGCCAAGCTATTTCGATCCTGCGCAGAAGCTGAAAGGCATCCGTCTCGATGTGGCGGAATGGCGCCGGCCCGACCCGCGCACCGCGCCTTCCAAGTCGAAGGCCGCCGGGCTCTACATGATCTGCACCATGTCCAAGCACGCCGCCGAGGCCAAGGGCTATGCCGATGCCATGATGCTCGACTGGCGTGGCCAGGTCGCCGAAGCGACCGGAGCCAACATCTTCTTCGTCAAGGACGGCAAGATCCACACACCCAAGCCCGACTGCTTCCTCGACGGCATCACCCGCCGCACGGTCATCGGGCTGGCCAAGGATCGCGGCCTTGAGGTGATTGAACGCGCCATCCTGCCGGAAGAGCTGGAAAGCTTCGAGCAGTGCTTCCTGACCGGGACGGCAGCGGAAGTGACGCCGGTTTCGGAGATCGGGCCTTACCGATTCGAGGTCGGCGAAATAGCCAAGAATCTTATGAATGACTATTCTGCGGCCGTTCAGCCCAAGCACGCGATCGCCGCAGAATAACGAAAGTCACAGCTTTTTTAGGAAGTAGGGGCGGTTTTCGGGCCGCCCCTTTTATTTCAGCGTTTCTGCATTTGACTTTCGTCCAATTCGGCGTCTCATGATGGTGTCGGCCCGGGAGGCTGACAGCTATGGAGGGACTAATCATATGGACATGAACACGCTTCTTCCGATCATCATACAGGTGATTACTGGCATCATCGGTGGTCAGGCGGTCGGTGCGGCGCTCAAGACGGCGGCGATGGGTCAGCTTCCCAAAATCCTGGGCGGAGCCATTGGCGGCGTCGGTGGTGCGGCGATCCTCGGCAGCCTGCTGGGTGGCGGTGCGGTCGATCCGGCGGCTGCGGCAGCAGCAACGAGCGGTCTCGGCAGCGCGCTGAACCTGCAGAACATCGTCGGCGGCGCCGGCGGCGGCGCGATCCTGACCGCCATTCTCGGCGCGGTCATGGGCGCCATGAAGAAGTAAGCAGGCCGTTTCGGTCTTTTCAAATGGGCGGCTTCGGCCGCCCATTTCCGTTTTGGGGCTACTGACTGTTCGTCTTTCGAGGGTGGACGCCCTTTGTCCGCGCCTCTACATCACCCGTGAACATCGAAAGGACGATCATGGGTCAGCTCAATGCCGGCATCGTGCTGGTCACACCGTTCCAGCAGAATTGCACCATCCTGTTCGACATGGATGACAAGCATGGCGTCGTCGTCGATCCGGGCGGCGATATCGACAAGGTACTGGCGGTGCTGAAGGACAATGCGATCTCAGCCGGAGCTATCTGGATAACGCATGGCCACATCGACCATGCCGGCGGTGCAATGGAGTTGAAGGAGGCGCTCGGCGTCGAGATCATCGGTCCGCATGAGGCCGACAAGTCGCTGCTCGACAATCTGGAAAACCAGGGCAAGCGCTACGGCATCGCCGGAGCGCGCAACTGCGTGCCCGACCGGTTCCTGGCCGAAGGCGAGACCGTGTCGTTCGGCGGCCATGTGTTCGAGGTGCTGCACTGCCCCGGCCATGCGCCCGGTCACGTCGTCTACTACAACCGCGCAGCCAAGTTCGCCCATGTCGGCGACGTGCTGTTCCGCGGCTCGGTCGGCCGCACCGACCTGCCGGGCGGCGACCACACGGCGCTGATCGCTTCGATCAAGGACAAGCTCCTGCCGCTCGGCGACGACATCGGCTTCATCTGTGGCCACGGTGCCGGCGGACGTTTTGGCGAGGAGAGGCGGACCAATCCTTTTTTGACTTGAACCAGGCTCGGAACCGTAGCTGTTTTTCATCAGCCTCAAGCAGACCGTTGACATTGTAGAGACCACAACAAAAAAGCGCTGGCCTTGCGGTCAGCGCTTTTCTGTTTTGGGGCAGGGAAGCCCTTGGTTAGTTGGCAGTGCAGAAATGCTGTTCGCCGTCATTGCCGGTGAACGTGCCGGTACGGGAATTGAAGCTGCGGTAGCGGTCCGAGCAATATTCGTACCAGTCACGCGTCCACGGTTCGGCATAACGATTGGCGTAGACCACCCGCGGCTCCGCATAATAGCGGCGGACCGGGGCCGGGCGCACCACGACGTCACGATCGTAGTAACCGTCATCGTAGTAGCGGTCAGCGTCGGGCGGCGGGCGGTCATTGGCCAATGCGCCACCGATCAGCGCCCCGGCCGCGAGGCCGAGCACGCCGGCGGCAATGGCATCGCCATTGCCATGATGGCCATGATGACGGCGCCAGTCGCGCGCATTGGCGGCGGGCAAGGCCGTGAGCGTGGTGGCGGCCACGGCAGCGGCCAGGACGGCGGTTTTGAAAATTCGGTTCATGTCGGTCTCCTTCGTTCCGGCCCGTGCAGTTTCGGGGATGCGGTCCGGCTTTACCGAAGACTAATATGCGACCGTGGCTGAACGGGGGCTGAACGGATTTTAACGTGTTTATTCAAAACGGACGTCAAAAATCACAGGCTCTCAAGGGAGCGATCTGCCCGGGAGCGCCGGTTCGAAGCCGGCTCAGCCGACCGACAGGTTGACGGCCTTGGGACCCTTGCCGCGCTTATCCGGCTCGGTATCGAACGACACTTTCTGCCCATCCTCGAGGCCGGGAAGACCGGACGCCTGCACAGCTGAAATATGGACGAAAACATCCTTCGCGCCATCATCGGGCGTGATGAAGCCGAAGCCCTTGGCATGATTGAAGAATTTGACGGTGCCGGTCTGCGGCATGGGAAGCTCCTTTGTCCCATAAACTCCAGTCTCGGGCCGGCAAATGCCCGAGTGGAAATTTGTCCTTTATTTTAGCGTCATCGGCAAGAGAAAGTTTTGCGGGCGTCTAAAGCACGTTGCGGCATGCTTCGGGTCTTTGTTTTTATGCAAGTCGTTGCCCAGAACCCGGCCGCTTGGGCGACATCACTGGCCCGCGCCTTCGATAAGGAAAAGGCGCGACGAAGATCGCCGCGCCTTTCAAAATTCAGATCCCTCTCCAGGCCAGGTGCAGGCATGGAGCCTCCGTCGCACGTCTAAGTGACATGCGGCGCGCCGATGGCTCAGGCTGCGCGGAGGTTGACGGCCTTGGGGCCCTTGCCCATGCGGTCCGGCTCGACGTCGAAGGTGACCTTCTGGCCATCAACGAGCGTGCGCAAGCCGGAAGCTTCGATCGCGGAGATATGGACGAACACATCCTTGGCGCCACCATCGGGCGTGATGAAACCGAAGCCTTTGGTCGCGTTGAAGAATTTAACGGTGCCGGTCTGGGCCATTGGGGAAACTCCTTCACCCGTTCAGTCTTTGGTGGTCCCGCCCGCCGCCTGGCGCAAAGGGCAGTTCCCGGTGGTTGCTTCGGCAGTCATGCATTGGCGCATGGTCAAACCCCCCGCCGAAAACGGGGCCGTCAGAGATTCACAGTATCGGGGAAAGGTCGTCCAAAACGTTCCGCTCTCCGGGTCGCAAATGCCCGAACACGGAATTTATCGCACGGAAACGTGATGGTTGCAAGATACCGCCGCGGGCCGCCGTACTGGCGCGTCCCGACGCATCAATCGACTGACCTGAGCATCGATGGGCTCGGCATAGGCTTGCTTGCCGGCCGGGTCATCGGCCAGAACCGGGCCACGAATGGGCCAGATGTCGAAGTGGCCGAGGAGGTCGACGCCGCCTACAGCCCCAGCGCGTTTCCGACTGAAAGGGCTGCAAACGGGGGTTGCATTTGGCAAGGGAATGGCGAGGATCGGCAACCGGGGACGCGATCGTGGGAGATCATCATGAAATATCTGGCGGCAAGAAGTGCCGACAGCAACAGGATGACAAAACCC
>NZ_RZQP01000354.1:0-4146 GCF_003998165.1 Mesorhizobium sp. M7A.F.Ca.US.007.01.2.1
TCCCTGCAGACGACGACAACCGGCTCTACCTCCGAGGGCGCCCTTCCGACAGATGGCGACCTCCCGAACGAACTGACCGTCAAATATAACGGTCAGCGCGGTAGCGCCGGCCTGATCATCTCCGAAGTCAACGACGTGGATCACGTCCAGCCACGGCTACGCGCGGATTCCCGGGATTCACTCCGAAGCCCAAAAGCAGGCCGGCGCCCGGTGACCGAAGAGGTTCATCGTCAGGGCGGCACCATCTTCATGCAGCTGTGGCATGTCGGCCGACTGGCGCATTCCTCGCTTCTGCCGAACGGCCAGGCGCCAGTGGGTGTGACCGCGGAACAGGCCGTCGGCTCAGAGGTATTCGCCCATGGCCCGGACGGCCGGTTGCGCTTCATGGCGGCAGAGATGCCGAGGCCGCTCAGCACCGAGGAAGTGACGGCCATGGTGGGAACCTTCGCCAAAGCCGCCGCCAATGCCTGGGAGGTCGGGTTTGACGGAATCGAGATCCATGCCGCCAATGGCTATCTGATCGAGCAGTTCATGAACTCGGTGCTCAACACCCGCACAGACTGCTATGGCGGCGGCAGCATGGAAGATCGTACGCGCTTCCTGATGGAAGTCGTCGACGCGGTCGTGGCGGAATTCGGCCCGGGACGCGTGGGGGTTCGCCTTTCACCGTTCGGCAAGTATATGGTTCGATGCCCGCTGATCCGCTCGTCGAGGAGACGTTCCTGTACATCGTCGAGCAGCTCGGGCGCCGCGGCGTGGCCTATGTCCATCTGCTCTATGAGCTGCTGCCCGACGGCAACATGGAATCGGTCACGTTCGAGGCGCGCCATCTCGACCATGACATGCTCGCCAAGGCGCGAGCGTTGTTCCCCGGCGCGTTCATATGGTGCGGCGGCTTCAATGACGTCGAGCATGCCCAGGCCGCGCCAGCTGGCCATTGGCTGTGGCGGACCGGTCCGTCTATTACACCCGCAACGGTGAAGTGGGGTACACGGACTTCCCCGCCTATTCGAACGACGGCGCAGCAAGCAGGGCCGCCTGACACGGCGATAGGCCGAGCAGGAGTCAGGCTCAGCGCCACATTTCTCGTCACCGGCGCCAGTTCCAAAAAGGTGGAGGCTCACGCCAACGCCGTGGCGCTTCACTTCATGTACTACAATTTTGGCCGTATCCATGCGACCTTGCGGCTGACCCCGGCAATGGCCGCTGGCGTGACTGGCAAACTTTGGGAGTTTGGCGATATCGTGGCCCTGATCGAAGCGAAGGAATCCGAGAAGCCGGCGGTGCGCGGCTCCTATAAGAAGCGCGCGTTCGCCTGACAGACCCCACCGAAGGGTTGCCCACTGCCGATTGATGTTGGTATCAAGACAGACCGATGAACCAGGGTCTTTACTATGGACGAATACGATAATCAGAAGGGCGCGAAGCCAGAGGATGTGCGCGCCGCCTTAAAAGGCTGGGCGTTTTTTGCGGCTGCAACGCTTGCAATCTTCGGCGTGGCCTACGCCCTGATTGAGATGTAGTAGCAATGAAACATTTCTGAGGGTTCGCGATTAGGGCTAAATGGCCCGCTTCTTCTTCGATCTAGTCGACAATGGAACCTCATACCCGGACACGGAAGGCACAGACCTTCCAACCCTAGCTTCTGCCGAAGATGAGGCAGCAAGGGCGTTGCTCGAAATAGCCAAGGACCAGATGCCGAACGGCACATTCCGCCAAGTCGCATTGCAAGTTCATGCCGGTACAACCGCGCCGCTGTTTGTGGTAAAAGCGACGTTCGAGCTAATCCGCAACGAGCCTTATCCCGATCAGCGAGTGGGAGCCTAACCATCTTGCTGTTGAAAGCGCCCGACGCTTTCAGATGCGAGCGGCGGCACGGGTGGAGACTTGCGCTCCACCATAGCAGAGACCGTCCGCATTATCGCTGAATAACTGACCCACTACCCTCACCGCCATTGGCTTGGCAAAATGTGCGTATCAGTGCTTCAGTATCTGGCTGAGAAACAGCTTGGTGCGATCGTGCTGAGGATTGCCGAAGAAGCTGTCCGGCTTGCCTTCCTCGACTATCTGGCCGGCATCCATGAAGATGACGCGGTCGGCCACCGCCCGTGCAAAGCCCATTTCATGAGTGACGCAAACCATAGTCATGCCGTCGCGCGCTAGCCCGGTCATCGTATCGAGCACTTCCGACACCATTTCCGGGTCGAGTGCCGATGTCGGCTCATCGAACAGCATTACCGCCGGCTTCATGCACAGGCTTCGCGCAATGGCGACGCGCTGCTGCTGGCCGCCCGACAGCTGGACCGGGAATTTGTTCGCCTGTTCGGGAATGCGCACGCGCTCCAGGAACTGCAGCGCGGTCTTGCGTGCCTCGGCGGCGGAAACGCCCTTGACCCACATCGGCCCGGCCATGCAGTTCATCAGCACGGTCAGATGCGGAAACAGGTTGAAGTGCTGGAACACCATGCCGACATTGCTGCGCACGTCGGCGACGTTCTTCATCTTTGGGTGAAGATGGATGCCGTTGACGGCGATGTCGCCCTCCTGATGCGATTCGAGGCGATTGAAGCAGCGGATCAGTGTCGACTTTCCGGAGCCGGACGGACCACAGATGACGATGCGTTCGCCTTTGTGGACCGTCAGATTGATGTCCTTCAGGGCATGGAACTGGCCGTACCATTTGGAGACGGCTCTGGCTTCAATGATGGCTTGAGCGCTCATCGCACCTTGCTCCTGGCATAGTGTCGTTCGATGCGGGACTGGATCAGCTCGAGGCAGATCGACAGCATCCAGTAGATGAGAGACGCCGAAATCAGCATCTCCATGTGCTGGAAGGTCTTCTGACCCAGCGTGCGGGCAAGGAACATCAGTTCCCAGACGCCGATGACCGAGACCAGCGAACTGTCCTTGAGCATGGAAATGAACTGGTTGCCGGTCGGCGGAATGATGACCGGAAGCGCCTGCGGCAGTATGATCCGGCGCATGGTCAGCGAAAAGCCAAAACCCATCGAGCGCGATGCTTCCCATTGACCACGGTCGATGCTCTGGATTCCCGATCGGAAAATTTCGGTCATGTAGGCGCCGTAGCACAGCGAGAGCGCCAGGATGCCGGCGGGAACCGCACCGACCACGAAGCCCAGTTGCGGCAGGCCGAGATAGATCAGATAAACCTGCATCAGGAGCGGCAGGCCGCGAAAGAACGAAGTGTAGAAGCTTGCGATGGCGTAGGCGAAGCCGTTGGTGGACAGCTTGGCTACGGCACCCAGTATGGCGATCAGGGAGGCGATGATGATGGAGATGGCCGAGACGTAGAGCGTGGTCACCACGCCCTGGGAAATCAGGAATGGCAGCTTTTCCCGGATGAAGGGCAGGCTGAGATGAAAGGTCGCGAAGAAGGCCAGGAAGAGCAGCAGCAGTTCGAACCAGACGATGGCGATCTGGACACGCAGCGAGGCGAAGCCGATCAGGACGACATTGAGGACGAACAGAAGCGCGATCACGAAGGCGATGGCAAACCGACCATAGAGGCCGCTCTGCGACGGTTCGCCGATGACCGGGCGCATCAATTCGCCGAAGCTCGTCGACGTCAGGTTGAAGGCGAGGAAGATCGCAAAGACGACGCCGAACATCGTCGCCACAAACCACGGCTTGTGCACGAGGACTTCAGCTTCGACGGTATCGGGGTAGAGCATAGCCTGTCCCTTCGAATGGTCGGCGGCCCGCACAGGCGAGCCGCCAGCGAACGTCGGAACTACTTTACGACCGAGTAGTCGACCCCGTACCATTTCCTGGAGAGCGTGCTCAGCGTTCCGTCGCCTTTCATGGCCTTCACGGCATCGGCGATCCTGGCCGAGAATTCCGGGTCACCGTGTTCGATTGCGACAGCCAGGGGCTCATAAAACACCGGATCGCCGATCTGCCTGATCGGATAACCGGCTTTCACGGCATCGACGATGCTGGGCTGCGACGAGACGACGGCATCGAGCCGAACGCCGTCACCGACCCGCAGATCGTCGAAAGCGGTGGTGGAGTTCTCGTAGGAGTGCACTTCCTTCGGGTTGAGCTTGTATTCGAATGGCGGCGCACCGGCCGCGTCGAGCGTCAGATCCTTCTTGGCATAGGCTTCGAAGGTCGATGTCGTCGTCG
>NZ_RZQP01000355.1:0-4107 GCF_003998165.1 Mesorhizobium sp. M7A.F.Ca.US.007.01.2.1
GAGTTGGCGCAGGCGCTGCAGTCTGGCGGCCTCGATCTGGCGATCGTCATGCGCCAGACGGCAGCGCCGGACGAAGTCGGCGTGCTGCGCGAGCCGATGATATGGCTATGCTCACAAAAGGGGCTGGCCACGCGGCAGGAGGAACTGCCGCTGGCGCTGCTCGATCCATATTGCGGTTTTCGCGAAGCGGCACTTGCCGCACTCGATGCCGCCGGCCGCCGCTACCGCATTGCTGCCGGCAGCGCCAGTCTGGCCGGCCTGCGCACAGCCGTGAACGCCGGTGTCGCACTGACGCTGCGAACGGCTCGCTTTGCCCATTCCGGGATTGTCGAGGCGCCGCGCCAGCTTGGCCTGCCCCAGGTGCCTTTGGCTGAGTTCGCCATCCGGCTGCGCGCCGGTGCCGATGGATCGGCAGCCGATCTGGCGACCCTGCTCAGCGGTAACCTTGCCTTGTCGGGCTGAATACCCAAAGAAACCGACCTTGCGGTCCCAAGTGGCAAAGAGAAAGCCGACCTTACGGTCGGCAAGCGGCAAAGAAAAAGCCGACCTTACGGTCGGCTTGGAGTAGGACGGGCCGAGGGGTTTGGGGGGACTTGGGGATGGCCCGTCGCAGCAATAATGCCTGACCCGGATGATGGTTCCATGACTGTGTCACTTTTTTAAGAAATATTTGACGCCATGCGTTGCGAGCGCGCCATCAGCCAATCCCGCCCCGCATGGGCGAACACTGCGGTGAGCACGACGGCGCCGCCGATCATGCTGGCGGCTGGTGCAATCTCGCCCAGGAACAGGAAGGCAAACAGGATCGCGAACGGCACTTCGGCCGAACCGAGAAGCCCGGATTCGGCCGGCGGGATGAGTCTTGCGCCCTCCGTCCACAGGATCGAGGACAGCGCGAAGGACGCGCCGAAAGTGGCGAGCAGAACGGCATCTCTCGGCGAAACCGCCAGCGGATCGGTGACGAACCAACCGAGCACGAACAACAGGAATGCCGACACCGCACCGGCCCACACCACGGGCGTGTCGCGGAAGGCGCGAACCATGATCATGTAAAGGCCGCTGCCGATGGTCATCAGCAGTGCCAGTCCGTCGCCGAACAGATTGCCGGTGCCGAAGCCGGACCAGACCATGATCGCCACGCCGCACAGCGACACTGCGGCGGCGACCATCGTCTGCAACCGGAAGGGTTCGCGCGTCAGAACCCAGGCCAGCAGCGCCGTGACGAAAGGTGCTGTGGCATAGATGACAGCGACATTGGCGACGAAGGTGAACTTGAACGCCGAGATGAAAGCGATGCTGGCCAGCGCGCCTTCCACCGCCAGCAGCCAGCCGCGCCAGCCAAGCCGCAGGGTCTCACGCCCACCGGAACGGTGACGCCGCCACAGCACATAGAGGCTGATCAGGATCGCGCCGACAAAGCCGCGCCAGCAGATGATGGTCAACGGGTCGGCGTGGATTGATTTCGTCAGCACGCCCGTCAGGCCGAAGACGGCGGCTGAGGACGACACCAGGATGATGCCGAGTGTCCGCTCCGCGGCGGTGTCGGTGGCGGCTGCAATCTCAGTCATGCCGCCAGCCTACGCCGCTTGGTCCTGACATCGTAGCGTCAGCAATCATGGCCATCCACATCACAGCCGTTTGCGGAAATGCTCGGTGCCGACGATCAGCAGGCCGGCGGCGACGATCAGCGCAGCGCCCAGGAAAACTTCGCGGCGCGGCACGTCGCCCCAGATCGCAAAGCCGAGTGCGAATGCCCACAACAGCGAGGTGTATTCCAGCGGTGCCAGCACCGAGGCTGGTGTGCGCTTCATGCCTTCGAAGAGAAGATACTGCGCCAGGCCGCCGAGTGCGCCGACGCTGGCAAGCAGCAGCAATTGCGCCAGGTTTGGCGTCTGCCACCAGAGCAGCGCCGGCACCGCCGAAAACAGCAGGAAATAGAAATTGTTGAGCAGGAGCTGGATCATCGAGCGCTCGGCAAGGGCGGTCCTGCGCAAGAGCACGATGGCGATGCCCCACAAGAAGGCGGCCGCCAGCACCAGCAGCACCGGCACGGACAGGCCGAGATGGGTCGGATCGCAAGCGATGAACACGCCGGCAAAGCCGATCAGCACCGCCAGCCAGCGCAGCATCGGCACCTTTTCGCCGAGCAGGAACACCGAAAGCACGGTGACGATGATCGGGGCCGCGTAATAAACGGTGGTCAGTTCGGCGAGCTGCAGGCTGCGCGCGGCGTTGTAGTAGCAGAGCCACGCAGCAAGCGTGAAGGCACTGCGCACCAGCATCGGCCGCACGATCGGCGAGCGCATCGTGTCGGCAAACAGCTGTCGTCCGCCGATCGCCGCGCACGCGCCCAGAATGGTGATGCTGCGGAAGAACATGATCTGCCAGACGCTCAGGCCGACGACCAGCAGCTTGATCGAAGCATCCTGTGTCGAAAACAGCAGATAGGCCGCACCGGTCAGCAGGATGCCTGCAAGAACCCGCTCGCGTGTTTCGAGAATGGCGATATCGGCCATAAGGCGCGTGGGACCAAATTTGCCGGAGCGGCAGAAATGCTGTGAGGAGCGACACAAGGGAGCCGTGAATTCAACTCCCTTGGTACCAAGCTATACGGGCGAAAACCCCTGCGGCGCTACGCCAGTCCGGTGCTTATATTGGGGCACGGGTCCATGGCGAGCTGCACTGTCGCCAAGTCTATTGCGTCGCCTGATAAAGCTCCGAAGCGGCTTCTTTCAGCGCGCGCCGGCCGTCGGACCTGAAATACATCATGTGCCCGCCCTCGACGACATCGAGACGGATGGGCTTGGCATTGGCGAGCGACGGGATCTGGCTCACCAGGTAGCGCGAGGCGAGGTAAGGTGTCACCAGGTCGGTGTAGCCGTTAACGATCACGACGCCGAGCGAAGGGTTCAGCGAGCGTGCGCGCTGCAGATCGTCCATCACCCCGGCATAGCCTTGCCGCGAGGCGCCGGTCCCGTAATCCCAATTGTGGCTGATTTCGCCATTGAGCAGCCGATAGCTGACATCGGTGCGAAAATGCAGTTCGTCGCTGATATAGCCGACGAATGCCGACGTCAGCGCCGGCACGCTGCGGTCGAGCACCGGATCCGGGCCGGCGATGCGGGCGCTCTCGGGCGCGATGTCGGCCGTGCCGATCGTGGCGTCATAGGGGCTGAGCACCTTGCCGCTGGCGCGGGCGAACTCCCTTGCGAACAGGCCGGTGGGGATGCGGGCGGAGTTCCGCTGCACCAGGTCGAGCGGCAGGCCGGTGATGTCAGCCACGCGTTGGCTGGCCAGCCGCCTGCCTTGCTCCAGTCCGCTGGTGATTGCCGTGAGGTAATCGCCCATCGCATAATGTTCGACGTCTGCCAGCTTCTCCCGCAACGCGTCGCCGCTGACGCCTTCGGCGCGCAGGCGCACCGCCGCCAGTGAAGGCAGTTCGAGCGCCCAATGCAGCGGCTCGAATTCGTCGGGCTGCACCAGCGTGAACTCCAGCGCCGGGGAGATCAGCACGATGCCGTTCGGACTGATGCCGATATCTTCCTGCAACGTCCTGGCGAGCAGCGCTGCGCGGAACCCGCCATAGCTTTCGCCGGCGAGGAACAGTGGCGACCCGGTGCGGCCGTTCTGCGCGAGATAGAGCCGGATGAAGGCGCCTATCGAGCCGGCATCCTGGTTGACGCCCCAGAAGTCGCGCGTGTCCTGACCCGGTGCCTCGCGGCTATAGCCGGTTCCCACCGGATCGACGAAGACGAGATCGGTCATGTCGAGCCAGCTGTCCGGATTGTCGATCAGTCTTTGCGGTGACGGTAGGAATTCGCCGTCGGCTCCCGTCGCGATTATCCGTGGACCGAGTGCGCCGATATGCAGATAGGCGGACGCTGCTCCAGGGCCGCCGTTGAACACGAAGGTGATCGGCCGCTGCTGGTCTTTGGCCCCGCTTGCCGGCGGCTCCAGTGTGTAGGCGACGTAGAAGATCTCCGCCGTGACGTCGCCCTTGCCCGATAGCAGCGACAGGGTCGCCGCCTTTGCCTGGTAATCCAGCTTGCGCCCGGCCAGCGTGATCGAATGGTTGGTGGTCTGCGGCGGCGGCAGCAGGGATAGCGC
>NZ_RZQP01000356.1:0-4104 GCF_003998165.1 Mesorhizobium sp. M7A.F.Ca.US.007.01.2.1
ATGTTCGACTGCTCCAGCCGCCGCAAGGTCGAGTGAAGTTCCTCGGTACGTGTACGCACCCGGTTTTCCAGCGAGATCGTGGTCTGGAACAGCGAAAAGGCGTTGCCTTGCTGGTCCATCGAGCGCTCGACGCGGCTGACCAGTGCCGCGTTGATCTTCTTCAGCTTTTCAAGATCGTTTATGTCCCTCAGCGGCATCTCGTTGCGCAGTCCTATTCCGCCGCCTGGCGCTCGCCGAAGGCGATGCCGGTGAAAGTCTGGTTCAGATGCATCGACCGGTACTGTTCGCCATAGGTGCCGAAGCCGATGACATTGTTGACCCGGTAGAGTTCCGAGATCTCGCGAAACACCTGCCGATTGCGTGCGTCCAGCCGGCGCAGCACGCAGTCAAAGCCGAGGATCATGTCGATACCGCCAAGCCTCTCCTCGACGTCGCGCAGGGCGGCGCGCGTCGATTCGACCATGTCCTTGGGCTGAGCGATCGACAGCACGACGCCATCGTCTATGGCGCAGAAGAACGACAGCGAGCCGTCGGCATGCATCTTCTGGATCGACCGGCAATAATATTGTCCGCCCACCTTCACCACCACGGGATGCGAGGCGAAGCTCAGTGGCGTCAGCATCTGCGCGACGATACCGACGGACGCGGCATATTCCTGCGCCGCATTGGTGGCGTTGAACTCGCGCACGATGCGGTGATCTGGATCGGAAGCCGTCACCACCAGTTTCTCATCGGTGGGAACGAAATTGTCGGTCTTGAAGACATGGAAGGGAATTTCGGTCGATATCAGCACGATGATGGCGCTGTCGGAGGTGACCTTGCCGTTTGAGATCAGGCGCGTCGTCTCGAATTTCAGATCGTCGCCGGCGGAGCCGCCAAGCAGCGGAATGTCATCGAGGCCCCAGTGGATGGCTGAACTCACCGCTTCTTCGGCATAGGAGAGCCCGTCGATGAAGCAGAGCGCGAAAGTGCCTTTGGTCCGATCGCAACCGAGGCGCGCGCGCAGCGATCGCCGCAGGGTCTCGACCTCGCCGGTGATCCTGTCCATACCCGACGAGGACAGATTTTCGACCATCACGCTGACGGCGGTAAACGCGGTGGACGGAAGCAGCATGGCCAGCACATGACCATCCTCGAGACCTTGCGGCGTGATTTCGCCGGCAGTCGAGCAGCCGGCGTGGTGGAGCGCCGGCGCGTGGGTCATGAGCGCCTGGGAAAGGGCGCTGGCTTCGACCAGGCTCTGGGAAAAGAACAGCAGGGCAAAGCCCGCGTCGATGGCGGCTGCTTCCAGTGCGATCGCCTTGGCGAACGCCTCCATGTCGGGCTCGTCCGTGGTGAGCGCCGACAGGCCGCATGCATAGCGCGTCTGTGAATTGGCCAGCGATGTTCTCCGCATTTCCTCCGACGCCTTTTTGTGCGCGGCTGTTTTAAATGCTTCTGGCGCGCGGGCGTCGACCGACATTGTTGCCTTCAATCGGCGGTTTGGCAATGGGGCCACCGGCACCGCATGTTTGGGCGCGGCCATGACCGAAAGTACAATGTGCCGCGTTTGCGACGTGCTGTTTTTTGTCCGATGTGCGGTGTACCAATAACGCATGGCCGATGCGCCAACGCCGCGTTGGCAACGTGATGACCAAGGTTGATACCCAGGGAGGGACCATGTCGGACGTTTCGTTGATGGTGAACGGAAAGCGGGTCAGCGGTGCTGCCGAGGACCGAACACTTCTGGTTCACTTCCTGCGGGAAAATCTCGGCCTTACCGGCACGCATGTCGGTTGCGACACCTCGCAATGCGGTGCCTGCGTCGTCCACGTCGACGGCAAGGCGGTCAAATCCTGTACGATGCTCGCGGTGCAGGCCTCCGGCTCGACCGTGTTGACGATCGAGGGCCTGGCCAATGGCGCCGACCTGCATCCGGTGCAGGCCGCCTTCAAGGAACATCACGGGCTGCAGTGCGGCTTCTGCACGCCGGGCATGATCATGACGGCGACCGACATGATCGGTCGCCACCCCGAAGGGCTCGACGAGGCGACGGTGCGTGCCGAGCTCGACGGCAACATCTGCCGCTGCACCGGCTACCACAACATCGTCAAGGCGATCCTCGCCGCATCGACGACGATGAAGGGGTCGAAGGGTAAGGCGAAACAAGCGGCTTGAACGAGGCAGTAGGGCAATAAGGCAGTAGGGCAGTAGGGAATCGGAGCCAATTTTTCCCTACTGCCGTACTGCCCTACTCACCTACTCCCCTACAATCTCGGGAGGAATTTCTGATGGGCATTGAAGGTGTTGGCGCTCGGGTCGCGCGCAAGGAAGACAAACGATTCATCACGGGCGCCGGCCGCTATGTCGACGACATGGTGGTTCCCGGCATGAAGCACGCCGCCTTCGTGCGCAGTCCGCACGCGCATGCGCAGATCAAGAAGATCGATGTGAAGAAGGCCCAAGGCATGCCCGGCGTCATCGGCGTGCTGACCGGCAAGGAACTCAAGGCCGATGGCATCGGCAATCTCATCTGCGGCTGGATGATCCACTCCAAGGACGGCTCGCCGATGAAGATGGGGGCATGGTCGCCACTCGCCTTCGACCGGGTCCGTTATGTCGGTGACGCCGTCGTCATTGTCGTCGCCGAGACCAAGGGGCAAGCGCGTGACGCCGCCGAGGCGGTCGAGATCACCTACAAGGAGTTGAAGGCCGTCGTCGACGCCTCCAAGGCGATGGACAAGGGTGCGCCGCAGATCCACCCCGAAGCGGACAACAATCTGATCTTCGACTGGGACATCGGCAATGCCGACGACACGGAAGCGGCCTTCGGGAAGGCAGCCCATGTGGTCAAGATGGACATCATCAACAACCGGCTGGTGCCTAACGCCATGGAGCCGCGCGCCGCACTTGGCCATTACGACAAGGCCGAGGATCACTACACCTGCTGGACGACCTCGCAGAACCCGCATGTGGCGCGGCTGGTGATGAGCGCCTTCTACAATGTCGCGCCGGAAAACAAGCTGCGCGTGATCGCGCCCGATGTCGGCGGCGGCTTCGGCTCGAAGATCTACATCTATCCCGAAGAGATCGTCTGCCTGTGGGCGTCGAAGAAGACCGGCGTGCCGGTCAAATGGGTGGCCGACCGGACCGAAAGTTTTCTGACCGACGCGCATGGCCGCGACCATCACACCCATGCTGAAATGGCCTTCGACAAGGACCACAGGATCCTTGGCCTGAAGGTGGAAACCCAAGCCAATCTGGGCGCCTACATGTCGCTGTTCTCATCGGCGACGCCGACCTATCTCTATGCGACGCTGCTGTCGGGCCAATACAACATCCCGGCCATCCACGCCAATGTGAAGGCGATCTACACCAACACCGCGCCCGTGGATGCCTATCGCGGGGCAGGGCGGCCGGAAGCGACCTTCGTCATGGAGCGCATGATGGAGACCGCGGCCCGCCAGTTCGGCGTCTCGCCGGCCGAACTGCGGCGCAAGAACTTCGTCACAGCGTTTCCGCACCAGACGCCGGTCATCATGTGCTATGACGCCGGCGACTATGCCGCTTCGCTCGATGCGGCAATGCAGGCGTCGGACTATGCCGGCTTTGCCAAGCGCAAGGCCGCCGCCGCCAAGAAAGGCCTGCTGCGCGGCATCGGCATGAGCTGCTACATCGAGGCCTGCGGCATCGCGCCGTCTGCCGCCGTCGGCTCGCTCGGCGCCGGTGTCGGCCTTTGGGAATCGGCGGAAGTGCGCGTCAACGCGGTCGGCACGATCGAGGTGCTGACCGGCTCGCACAGCCATGGGCAGGGCCACGAAACAACCTTCGCGCAACTGGTCAATGAGCGCTTCGGCGTGCCGCTCGATTCGGTCTCGATCGTGCATGGCGACACCGACAAGGTGCAGATGGGCATGGGCACCTATGGCTCGCGCTCGGGTGCAGTCGGCATGTCGGCCATCGTCAAGGCCCTCGACAAGGTCGAGGCCAAGGCCAAGAAGATCGCGGCACACCTGCTCGAAGCCGACGAAGGCGATATCGTCATCGAGAATGGCGCGCTGAAGGTCGCCGGCACCGACAAGAACGTGCCGTGGTTCCAGATGGCGCTGGCCGCCTACACTGCCC
>NZ_RZQP01000357.1:0-4090 GCF_003998165.1 Mesorhizobium sp. M7A.F.Ca.US.007.01.2.1
ACCGTGTTCGGTCCGATGATGCGGAAAAGATTGGGCTTGGCGGCGTCGAGCATGGCCTGACGCAGGCCGTTCTCGCGCGTAAGTCCGGCGGTGATCACGACTGCCGCTCGCGTGCCCTTGTCGCCGAGCTCGCGCACGATGCCGGGAACCGTCTCCGGCGGCGTCACGATGACACCGAGGTCGGGAATGCCTGGCAGGTCGGCCGCCTTCGCGTAGCAACGTCGACCAGCCACCTGCGAATGTTTCGGGTTGACCGGCCAGATCTCGCCTTCGAAGCCGCCATTGACGATGTTGTCGAAGACGACACGGCCGACCGACCCGTCGCGCACCGATGCCCCGAACACGGCAACCGACTTCGGAGCGAACGCATGATCGAGATTTCGGATTGTCACCCCCAATGTCTCCTATTCCTTGCAATCATCGCCAATCGATCTTGCCCGTTCGTTGCGTTGGATCAAAGCGTTCTCTGGTCATCGCGATTAGCTCTTGCGCGAGGTCGCTCACAAAGTGGCGACGAGCTGTTGCGACCAATGACTGGAGAGTTGGATGGGCTACTATTTCAGCAAGATCATCGCCATGCCGTTCACAGCGGCAATCGACCTCGTGACCGACAAGCTCGCAAGCAAGGGGTTTGGTGTTCTGACCTCGATTGATGTCCAGCAGACCATGCAGGCCAAGCTTGGCGCAGATTTCAGGCCATATGTGATCCTGGGCGCGTGCAATCCGCATTTCGCATGGCGGGCGCTTCAAGCCGAAGACAAGATCGGAACCATGCTGCCTTGCAACGTCATCGTCACCGAGGTCGGACCGGGAAAGGTGGAGGTCGCAGCGGTGGATCCGGTCGCTTCAATGGGCGCTATCGGCAATCGCGAGCTTGCGCAGGTCGCGAACGATGTGCGTCGCCTGCTCGAGGAGATGGTCCGCGAACTCTAGCGCCAAAGGGGGCCACCAACTTGAGGGACATCGGATGAACGAGTCTGCACTACGACGCGCATTGCTGGTCATCGCCATCCTGGGTCTCGCCGTTGGAATCGGAGCCTGGCGAACGGGGCTCGGGCCCATTGAAGCCGACACGATCTGGACGGTGGCGACCTTGCCCGTGGTGGCGGCTCTCGCCATCTCCATTCTGCGTGATTTCTGGATTGGCCGCTTCGGTGTCGATGCGATTGCCTTGGTGTCGATGTCCGCCGCGCTGCTGCTCGGTCAACCCCTGGCGGCAATAGTGGTCGCGATCATGTATGCCGGCGGCACGGTGCTTGAGGATTTCGCCCGCGGCCGCGCGGAACGCAGCCTCAAGGCGTTGACAGATCGATCGCCGCGTGTCGCCCATCGGACGTCAACACTGGGGACAGAGACCATCTCCGTGGAAGACGTTGCCGTGGGCGACGAGCTTCTGGTTCGGGCCGGCGAACTGCTTCCCGTCGACGGCATCCTGCTCGATGCTTCGGCCTCGCTCGACGAGTCAGCGGTGACCGGTGAGCCGCTGCCGGAACGGCGGACAGCGGGCGATATGCTGCGCAGCGGCACCATCAATGCGGGCGAGACCTTCAGCATGCAGGCTTCTGCCTTGGCAGAACAGAGCACCTATGCCGCGATCGTACGCATGGTGGCTGCAGCGCAGACGGCGAAATCGCCGTTCATCCGCATGGCCGACCGCTTCGCCCTGTTCCTGCTGCCAGTCACATTGCTGGTTTCCGGTGCCGCCTGGTACATCTCCGGCGATCCAATCCGGGCGCTGGCCGTGCTGGTGGTCGCGACACCTTGCCCGCTCATCCTTGCGGCACCGGTTGCCTTCATCGGCGGCGTGTCCCGCGCCGCGCGTGCAGGCATCTTGATGAAAGGCAGCGCGGCTCTGGAGGCTCTTGCGCAGGTCCGAACCGCGATCTTCGACAAGACGGGGACCTTGACCATCGGCGGCGCCGAACTCATTGAAATCGAGACAGCACCCGGCCGTGACGCGAACCAATCGCTGCAGCTGTTGGCATCCCTGGAACAGGCCTCGCACCATGTGCTAGCCGACTCCATCATCCGGGCGGCGCGCGGCAGACAGCTGATGCTTTCGCATCCGCATGATGTTCACGAGCACCGCGGTGCGGGCCTGAAGGGCCGGGTCGACAACATGTCGATCGCTGCGGGATCACGGGCTCTCGTGCTTACTGACAAGCCGCTGCCCCGCTGGGCGAAAAGCGGCGAGGAAAAATATCGGGACGAGCCGGTGCTCAGGGTCTTTGTAGCACTCGGCGGACGGCTTGCCGGTGTTTTCACGTTCGGAGACGCCCTGCGCGTTGATGCGCATGACGCACTCGGCAAGCTACGCTCGGCCGGCATTGCGCGCATGATCATGCTCACAGGTGACGACGGCGCGGCAGCCACGCGCATTTCCGCCTTGCTCGACCTCGACGCCGTTGTCGCCGATGCGATCCCTGCCGAAAAAGTCGCGACGGTCGAAGCCGAGAAAGCCCTGGCGCCGACGATGATGATCGGCGACGGCATCAACGATGCCCCCGCCTTGGCGGCCGCAACGGTCGGTGTGGCCATGGGCGCACGTGGTGCGACCGCCTCCTCCGAGGCAGCTGATGTCATCGTGCTGACCGACAGGCTGCAGCCCGTCGCCGATGCAGTTCGGATTGCACGGCGAACGCGATCGATCGCCTTGCAAAGCATCATCGCCGGGCTGGCGTTGTCGGGGCTGGCAATGATCGCGGCGGCCATGGGACAGATTACCCCGGTTGCCGGAGCGTTGCTTCAGGAAGGGATTGACGTGGCGGTCATCCTGAACGCGTTGCGCACTCTTGGCGATGGCCATCTATGGCGCGCATAGTGGTCGAGAGCAAAATCGGTAAATGACCATGGCACAGCAGAATCTGGTGGTTTGCAGCAAATGCGGTGGCGTCAACCGCCTGCCGCCGGGTCGCAATGCTATGGAAGCGAAATGTGGAAAGTGCGGGAACAGGCTGTTTTCCGGGCATCC
The DNA here is from genome assembly GCF_003998165.1 of Mesorhizobium sp. M7A.F.Ca.US.007.01.2.1. Lineage (NCBI taxonomy): Bacteria > Pseudomonadati > Pseudomonadota > Alphaproteobacteria > Hyphomicrobiales > Phyllobacteriaceae > Mesorhizobium > Mesorhizobium sp. M7A.F.Ca.US.007.01.2.1. The sequence continues at coordinate 2,972 of NZ_RZQP01000357.1, forward strand.
CGAAGATGTCGATGCCGCGATCTTCGATAATCAGATCGAGCGCAGCAGCCTTCCAGTTGTCGTCGATATCTGGGCACCCTGGTGCGGCCCCTGCAAGATGATGGCACCGGCATATGAGGCAGCAGCAAGTGAACTGGAGCCGCATGTCCGTCTGATCAAAGTCAATTCCGACAATGAGGAAGCTGTTGCGGCCAAGCTCGGCATTCGCAGCATCCCGACCATGGTCCTCTTTCATGGCGGGCGCGAAATCGCGCGCACGTCCGGCGCAATGACGGCGGGCCAGATCGTCAGGTGGGTTCGCGACCGCCTGCCGACGGTCGCCGCCTGAAGTCGCCCCGCCAATGGATCCACTCATCGCCCGGCTCGGACTGGCCCTCGCAATAGGTCTCCTCGTCGGCTTGGAGCGTGGCTGGCAGGAGCGGGATGCACCCGATCGCAGTCGCACAGCCGGCATCCGGACATATGGTATATCCGGCCTGCTTGGCGGCGTGCTCGCCGCACTCGCCAGTGCACTCAGCGCGGTACCCATGCTGGTCGGCGGCTTCATCGCCTTTGCGGCAATCTTCGCCTGGTACAAGGCGCGCGAGGCTGTCCATGACGAGGATTTCAGCGTCACGAGCGTGATCGCTGGTCTTTGCGTCTTCGCGCTTGGGTCGCTTTCGGTCGCCGGCGATTATCGGGCTGCAGCTGCCGGTGGGGCGGCACTGGCGGCAATCCTGGCTAGCCGCGAGGTCCTTCACGGTCTTTTGAAGCGACTGACCTGGATCGAACTCCGGTCGGCACTGATCCTTGCGGTGATGACAGCGATCGTCTTGCCCCTGCTGCCAAACCGGACGTTGGACCCGTGGGGCGGTTTCAATCCGTGGGAGGTCTGGTTTCTGACAGTGCTGATGGCCTCCATATCGTTCGCCGGCTATGTGGCTGTTCGCATTCTTGGCAATACGCGTGGTCTGCTGGTCAGTTCGCTCACCGGTGCGATCGTTTCCTCCACCGCCGTGACCTTGGCGCTTGCCCGCAACGTCGCCTCGGCGAGCAGTCCGCTGCCGCTCGCCGGGGCGGCATCGCTGGCTGCAATGGTTTCGGTTCTCCGCGTCTGCGCCGTGGTTCTGATCGTAGAGC
>NZ_RZQP01000358.1:0-4087 GCF_003998165.1 Mesorhizobium sp. M7A.F.Ca.US.007.01.2.1
GCTATATCGCCGCCGTGCTGACCTCGATCCTGGTGCCGGTGCTGCTGATCGCTCTTCTGGAAGGCATCGAAGACGGCAACTGGTCGATCATTTTCGCCTTCGACTGGCTTGGCTCGTTCCCGCTCGCCGTGTTGACCGTAATGATCGGCGCGCTGTTGATCGTCGGCCCGGCGCTCTTTGTCGCCGAACGGTTCTCACTTCGAGGATGGTTCTACTTCGCCGCCACTGGTGCGATCACGTCCATTGCCTTTGGCGTATCCATGCCGCGCTCGGCCAGCAGCTTTGTCTTCAATCCGGGCTTTCTGGGTTTTCTCGCCACCGCCGGCATCGCCGCCGGTTGGATCTACTGGCTTCTGGCTGGACGCAGGTCCGGCACGGGCCGGAATCTGGGCCGGGATTGATGGCGCGTCTCGTCGGCTACCTCATCCGTTTCACCGTCATCCTGTTCGGCTATGCCGTCGCCTCGCTGGCGGCGAGCGCCTTCCTCAACATCCTGTTCCTGGCATCGCTCGGCTACACGCCGGAGCATGCGCATCCGACGGCGACGGCTTCCCTGTATTTTTCAATTCCCTTCGCCGCCCTGTTCGTCGCCTATTTCGCCCTGATGCCGGCCTCTGTCGTCATCCTGCTTGCCGAAATCCTGGGCCGGCGCGACTGGCTGTTCTATGCGCTGGCGGGCGCGGTGGTTGCCGGTGTTTTCCTCGGGCTTGCCGACCACAGCGGTGACACCGCCTTCGCCGTCAGGGACACCAGCGCCATCATGGCCGTGATCGGCAGCGGCATGGTCGGTGGTATCTTTTACTGGCTCAGCGCCGGGCGCTGGGCCGCAAGCTGGTGGCAAGGCGAACCAGAATCAAAAGAGGATGGCCGGACAGGATGACGGCGCCTACTTCGCCTGGGCCGTCAGGATCTTGAGGGCGAAGGCGGAGAACACGCCGGCAAACAGATAGTCGACCACCCGCGTAACGCGCGGGCTTGCCTTCATCGCCGCCGAAAACTTTTCCGCCGCCAGCACCATCGGCACCGTCACCGGGACCGACAGCACGATGAACATCGTGCCCAGGAAAAACAGCTTTCCCGGTGCGTTCGGATCATGTGCGGAGACGAACTGCGGCAGGAAGGTCATGAAGAACAGGATGATCTTCGGGTTGAGCAGATTGACGCCGAGGCCCGCCGCCCAGCTGCGCAACAGCGAAATCTCGGGTCCCGTCTTCTTCTCCGGCGAAAAGGCCGAGCCCCTGGTGATTGCCTGCCAGGCCAGGAAGACGAGATAGCCGGCGCCGAAGATCTTCAGCACGAAGAATGCCATCGGCGAGGCGACGATCAGCGCCGAGACGCCGACCACCACCAGCGTGGTGTGGATCAGCGTGCCGCACAGCGCGCCGGCCATCGAGGCAAAGCCGGTGGCACGGCCCTGGCTCAGCGTGCGCGAGACGAACAGGGTCATGTCCGGCCCCGGCGTGATCGCCAGGATGACCGTGGCGATGGCGAACTGGATCAGCGTGGTGGTGTCTGGAATGAACGACATGAGCGGCCCCGGGGAATTGGGAGGCCTATACAGGATGCGCCATGTCGACGCCAGACACAGCAGCGATCCGATCTCGATCCAGCAGGCGTCTGCACGGCATTCGCTGGGCGCCGGCCGCGGCAGTCCTATGCCTGCCTGCTCAGCCGTATCCTCGCTGGCTCCTCCGCGAAGAGTCGATCGTTGCGGACATCGGTGTCCCCGGTGATCTGGTCGATCGGCTTGGGCCGGCCGAGAAAATAGCCTTGCGCCTCATTGCAGCCTTCGACCTGCAGGATGGTGAGCTGGACATGTGTCTCGACGCCTTCGGCGAGCACCGGAATGTCGAGGCTGCGGCCCAGCGTCAGCACCGCCCGGATGATGGCCTTGGCCTGCGGGCTTCGCTCGACATCGGCCATGAATGAGCGGTCGAGCTTGATCTTGTCGAAGGGAAACGAGCGCAGCGTATCGAGCGATGAATAGCCGGTGCCGAAATCGTCGATCGCGATCGTCACCCCAAGCGCCTTGACCTGGCGCAGGACATGCAGCGTGCGCACCTTGTCGGCGACGATCGTCGATTCGGTCAACTCCAGCTCCAGCCGTTTCGGCGACAGCCCGGTCTCGATCAGGATCTGATGGACGAGCTTGGCGAGATCGGCATGGGCGAACTGCACCGGCGACAAATTGACCGCGATCTTGTGGCCATTGCCCCACGAGGCCGCCTGCCGGCACGCGGTCCGCAGCACCCATTCGCCGATCGCCATGATCGAGCCGTTCTCTTCGGCAATCGGGATGAATTCGGCGGGCGGGATCATGCCATGCACGGGATGGGTCCAGCGCAGCAGCGCTTCGTAGCCGCAGGTGGCGCCGGTCGGGACCGAGGTCTGCACCTGATAGTGAAGCGAAAGCTCGCCGCGGTCGATCGCCTGGCGAAGGTCGGTGGCCAAGGCGCGGCGCGCCCGCGCCGTCTCGTCCATGGCGGATTCGTAGAAGCAGACGGCTCGCGTCACGTCGTTCTTCGCCCGGTACATGGCAAGGTCGGCGTTGCTGACCAACCGCTCGCGGTCGGCCCCGTCGCGCGGATAGACCGCGCTCCGTGCTGAACTGCATCTTCTTAGTGCTGCGATGCGGGGCGCCATGGCACGGTCCCGCCAAAACGCCACGGCCCAGGCATCGCGCTCCCGCCATGCGCTGGACCAGAAGCCATGCATGCACGCGTGCTTGCTCGCTCTGCCGTTCCTGCTAAAAGGCGCTGCGACAATCTGTGACGCCCAGGCTGGGGCGTCCGCCACCGACGGGGTAAAAATGTCCAAAACCAAAGACATCAAGAAAGTCGTGCTCTCCTATTCCGGCGGTCTCGACACATCCATCATCCTGAAATGGCTGCAGACCGAGTTCGGCGCCGAGGTCATCACCTTCACCGCCGATCTCGGTCAGGGTGAAGAGCTGGAACCGGCGCGCCGCAAGGCCGAGATGATGGGCATCAAGGACATCCGTATCGTCGATGTGCGCGAGGAATTCGTCGCCGACTTCGTCTTCCCGATGTTCCGCGCCAACACCGTCTATGAAGGCACCTATCTGCTCGGCACCTCGATCGCCCGGCCGCTGATCTCCAAGCATCTGGTCGATATAGCCCGGGAAACCGGCGCCGATGCGATCGCGCATGGCGCCACCGGCAAGGGCAACGATCAGGTTCGCTTCGAGCTCTCGGCTTACGCACTGAACCCCGACATCAAGGTCATCGCGCCGTGGCGCGACTGGTCGTTCAAGTCGCGCACCGACCTGATGAACTTTGCCGAACAGCACCAGATCCCCGTGCCGAAGGACAAGAAGGGCGAGGCGCCGTTCTCGGTCGACGCCAACCTGCTGCACTCCTCTTCCGAGGGCAAGGTTCTGGAAGATCCATGGAGCGAGCCGCCGGAATTCGTCCACCAGCGCACCGTTTCGCCGATGGATGCGCCCGACAAGGTCACCGAGATCGAGATCGAGTTCCTGAAGGGCGACCCGATCGCGCTCAACGGCAAGAAGCTGTCGCCGGCAACCATGCTGGCGGCGCTCAACGATCTCGGCCGCGACAATGGCATCGGCCGGCTCGACCTGGTCGAGAACCGCTTCGTCGGCATGAAGTCGCGCGGCGTCTACGAAACGCCAGGCGGCACCATCCTGATCGCCGCCCACCGGGCCATCGAATCGATCACGCTCGACCGAGGTGCGGCCCACCTCAAGGACGAGTTCATGCCGCGTTACGCCGAGCTGATCTATAACGGCTTCTGGTTTGCGCCCGAACGGCTGATGCTGCAGGCGATGATCGACAAGAGCCAGGAAGACGTCGAGGGCACGGTGCGGCTCAAGCTCTACAAGGGCAACGTCATGGTCACCGGCCGCAAGTCGAAGAAGACGCTTTACTCCGATGCGCTGGTCACTTTCGAGGATGACCGTGGCGCCTATGACCAGAAGGACGCCGCCGGCTTCATCCGCCTCAATGCACTGCGGCTGAGAACGCTGGCAGCGCGCAACCGCGCCAAGTAGGGCGGATGCGCGGTTTCGGTCGCTGCCTGGCGCCGCTGGTTGTTCTGGCGACGC
>NZ_RZQP01000359.1:0-3991 GCF_003998165.1 Mesorhizobium sp. M7A.F.Ca.US.007.01.2.1
TCGCCTCATAGAGCGAGAGGTTGTTATCAAGTTCCGGCTGGAAGCCATGCAGGGCCGACAGTGAGGCTTGAGGATCGAGATCGATTGCAAGAACACGGTGGCCGGTCAAGGCCAGATGCTGGGCGAGGTGGGCGGCAGTCGTTGTCTTGCCACTGCCCCCCTTGAAGTTGACGACAGCAACGACCTGGAGCTTGTCGCCGGACTTGCGGTGCGGGACATACTTCTTGACTTCGGTCCTGCCATGCTGGTCCAGGAAATGGCGCAGCTCAAGCATCTGCTGGGCAGTGTAGGACCGGCGTCCCGATGGGATCTGCTCGGGCAGGGGGCCCTTGCCCTCCAGATGAAGGCGCTTCAGATTGTTCTGCGAGACACCAAGATAGTGAGCGACTTCTGCCATCGAAAACGAACGCAGCGTCTTCGCCGCATCGGGGGGAAATTTCTCCATCCGAAGCTGGTTAAGGCGCCGTGATATCTCAGCACCCTGCTCGAGGATTTTCTCATCGAACTCGAAGCTCGGTAGCCGCATGGCGATATTCATTCTCGTCGAAAACCTGAATTGGCGCTTTTTGCGATGAAATTATTCAACAAGCGCCATTAAGCTCCGATTCGGAAAGCCCGGCAAGAAGTTTTAGGTTAACAGAAGGTGAACAGCACTAGCGGGCTTCCTTGCGGCCGATTCCTGCTGTCGTCGGATAATGGCGGGTTGTCGTTCGACTGGAACTCTCCCGCTCATCTGGCTAAACGCCTGGTTTTTCTGACACAAAGAGCAGTCTTTACGGCAGTAAAAACCGCCCCATCAGCGGAGCGGCTTAGGGGAGGGGAGGGCGCTTCCACCCGCTCAAGGCGGTAGGCGGGCTCGCTTTGCCGGCTGAGGCTTGGTCGAAGGCATCAAAAGCAATGGCCGACCTCCTCCATCATGACGAGACGCAAACGTCCAAAGCTCGGACCGACCCCAATTCGTCTCTAGCGGCCTCAAACGATATTCGCTGACATAGGGTAGGTCAGCGTGCCTCCTGCAGGTGCGTTTGCATGCGGAGGTCAACCGTTACCCGACTGAAAGCCGATCGCTGGAGACCGCAGTTCGCGCACCATCGTTTTGAGCGGTGCGGGCGAGCGCCCAAAACTTCCTTTATCTGCTCGCCAAGGGAGCGTTCGCAACCGACGAGGGTGCCACCCGAGCGTTGATAGCAGACGCTTGGTGATGAAATCCGGCCTGAGGTCGAAACCGAATTTGTCGGCTCGGGAACAACGATGCCAAGACCATCATTCCCGGCTCTATGGTGTCACTCTTGGCCCTTGAGGTCGCTGTCGCCGTAGGCTGCCGCGGACACCGTTGAACAGCTGATCTCGGGAAGGGGAGGGGGGCCCATCTTCAAGCGGGGTCGGAGGCTTGCCAACGCGCCGTTGGGTGGATTTCATCTCCTGAACGAATTTCATGGAAATCAGCTCATCGACAAGATCCGAACTGGCCTGCTTCATTGCGATTGTAGATGGCATTCATCAGTGAGCCAATGATGACCCGGGCGAGGTCCGGATGGTTCTCGAGTGTGTTGAGTCGACGTTGATGAAGATATCGATTTTGCCCGCTGCAACCTCGTCGGTCGCAAACTTCTGCCCGAGACGGGCGCGGCGTAGCTCTCGTAGGACAGCCAGTGCGTTTCCCTGGATGCGGCCCCATAGAATGTCTCCGGTGTCATGTTGATGAAGCGGGCGACGTTTTCGCGGACAAATGCGCCTGGCGACGAGTCGCAATCCTGCAATCGGGTCGCAGTTTTGGTTCCGGAACCCATTGCGTCACGCCGCGCAGCAGTGGTTCGACGACGACGTCGCATGGAGTGGGTGTCGGCTGAACATGACACCGAGCTATCCGCTTGGCCTTCGCCGAATCGAAGCAATTCAGCACGAGCCCAGAGTCGGTGACATCGCCTTATCTGTCCGCCCCGGTCGCAGGCCTCCGACCTTGCGGTTGTGCGCGGCTATCTCCCGCGAGGTCTGTGCGCCCGCGGAACCGGTCCGCTTTGGGAATTCCGAACTTCGCACAATCTATTCCGAGGGTAGGATCATCACAGCCTTCGTCGGCGGTGTGGTTCCTCCGGGCGATGGCTTCCTTCACTCCAGATTCCCAGGTTCATATGACTCACGCTGGACGGGTTCAGGTCGACGGCATTCTTGGCCTTGCAAGGCCTATCCTCACTTTCATGCTTGAAGCGCTGCATTCGCTTGGTTTCATCACCGGCGGTGTGGCCGCTGGCGCGATCGGCTGGAGCGGAAATCCGCTCGCCCTTTGGCAGCCCTGGGTTGCCTGGGTCAGGCAGCGCAGCGGGGCGAGGGCACATGTCTGTGCCACTCCCGTGGTCGAGGTCGAGGGCGTGAAGGTTGCGCCGCTGATCTGCTACGAGCAGCCCATCGTCGTCCTTGCCATCCAAGAGGCGGGCCGCGCGAGCCTGGGCATCTCTGTTCGGTCTCTATCCAGCCCAATTGATCGTTGACAGAGGCGCTCTGGGAGCCTAGCGTACCTGACTGGTATAACAGGTATGCCACATGATCGGCGTTCTGATCAAACCGCGGAAGCTTTCGGAGGAGGTTGCAGCGCACCTCGAGCGGATGATCCGCAAGGGAGAGCTGGCCGAAGCCGACCGGCTCCCATCCGAGCGGGAACTCATGCGGCAGTTCGGGGTCGGGCGCCCTTCAATCCGCGAGGCCCTGCTGCATCTGAGCAAGATGGGGCTTGTCGAGGTGAAATCCGGCGAGCGCGCCCGCGTCACTCGGCCAACCCCCCAATTCGTGATCGACGCCCTCTCGGGGCCGGCGCGCCACATGATTTCGGCTCCTGGCGGGGTTCATGACTTCCAGAGCGCGCGTTTGTTTTTCGAAGTCGGGCTTGCCCGCAACGCCGCCATCAATGCCACGTCAGAGGATATTGAGGGCCTCAAGGAGGCGCTCGAAATCAACCGGCAGTCGATCGGGGACCTGACGCGCTTCGAGCGCACCGATGTGGACTTCCACTACGTGCTGGCGGTGATCACCCGCAATCGTATCTTCACAGCCATTCACGCGGCGTTGGCCGAATGGCTGCTGGAACAGCGGCGCACAACTTTGGCCAAAGGTGAAGACCGAAAGGCCTACGAGGCTCATCGCGAAATCTTTGATGCCGTCGCCGCGCGCGATCCAGACGCCTCTGAAGCGGCTATGCGCAGGCATCTGGAATATGTCTCCAGACGCTATCTTGAAATTGCGGGTGGCAAGGGATGAGCGGCTTCGTGGTCTGGGTCGATTTCCGCCTCAAGCCGGGTGCCCGGGGCAGATTCCGAGAGCTCGTGGACGCCAACGCGACCGCGTCGGTTCGCAGCGAAGCCGGCTGCCGCCGCTTTGATGTGACGCAGGCGCGCGGCGAGCCCGACCGGGTCCTGCTCTACGAGATTTACGACAGCGAGGCTGCATTCAAGCTCCACTGCCGGACAGCCCATTTCGAGGAATTCAATTCGCAGAGCGCGCCGCTCGTCGACACCAAGCTGGTGACGATCTGCGACCTTGTTGTCGAAGCTTCGTCTTGAAGAACGCGTAGGCGCGATGCGCCCCTTGTGGGCGAACGGGAGGGAAGTTCATGTCGGAGCCAAGTCTCAAGGCGCTAGCGTCTCACAGACGCGTCAAGCTCGGGACCCTTGTCGCCGAGTTCGCGACGCCGGGGATAGGCCACATCCTGAAGTCCGCTGGCTGTGACTTCGCCTTTTTCGATATGGAGCATTCGGGCTTCAGCCTGGAAACGGTCAAGAGCGCGATCCGCTATTTCGAGGCGGCCGACCTGCCGGTTATGGTGCGTGTGCCATCGCAGGACTACCATTTCCTCGCCCGCGCCATGGATATGGGGGCCGAAGGATTAATCGCGCCGATGGTGAGTACCGTCGAGCAGGCGCAGCACATCATCAATTCCATGAAATACCATCCGGCTGGCGCTCGCGGCGTGGCGCTGCAGATCGCGCATGACCGTTAC
>NZ_RZQP01000035.1:0-38707 GCF_003998165.1 Mesorhizobium sp. M7A.F.Ca.US.007.01.2.1
GATGAGACACCACCGTCCCGACGGGTAAGCTCGGCAGTGTTTGGTTTTTCTTCGGTTCTCTTCGTCCCAAACTGGTAGTAAAGCGCGAATGAGAATACGAGATATCCCACCTGGAAAATGATCAAGATCAGCAATGTCCATGCAAGCGACTTCCAGAACGAGCCGGTTGCTAGAAGAATCCAGATCGCCGCCACGGTCGAAGTGGCGAACATCCCGATTAGGAATCGCGGAAAAAACATTTATGCTCAATGCCGCCCCATAACTGGACCGACCGGGTCTCTCGCGTCTACTCTCTAGAAGCATTTAACGTTTCACTAAATTAGTACTTGCGCAAGTCATCCTGAGAGGTGTCCCCAGCGAGCCCTTTGGTCACCCACTTCGGAATATAGGATTATTATTCTCGTTGCAGCGATCCCCTCAAAACGGAGTTCGCCAAATGCCTAGGTCAAAAGGTTCGTAGAAGCTATCGCAGGCTGAAATTGAGCGCCTTGTGGCGGCAGCGGAAGCGCTGCACTTGAGCATCATCAAGCCCTTCATATCCCCGCATTGCGAGTGGCGTTGCCCCCAGTTTTTATCCAGTTTGAGTTCGTTTCCGGCGTGGGTTGTGCCCTGCTGGGCGGGTGAAGCGACGGGCGCTGGCGCGGAGCCTTTGGCATAGCGCAGCGCGAGCGACCGCCGCGGATTGAAGGTGCTGGCGAACTCGGCCGGTGTCTGCCAGGCGATTTGGGAGTGCGGCCGGGCGGTGCTGTAGTCGGCGGGCACAGGGCGATGGCTACGCGCGCCTGAGCCAGCGAGGTAAACAGTGTCTCGTTGAGCAGTTCATCGCGCAGTCGGCCGTTGAAGCTCTCGATGAAGCCGTTCTGCATCGACTTCCCGGGCGCAATGTAATGCCATTCGACGCGGTTCTGATCCGCCCAAGAGAGGATGGCGTTCGAGGTGAACTCGCTGCCATTGTCGCTGACGATCATCCTCAGCCGGCCGCGCTCGGTGATGAGCCGGTCCAATTCGCGGGCGACCCGCATGCCGGAGAGAGACGTATCAACGATCAGTGCCAGGCACGACTCGAACCCCCCTAAATGCTTGGATCAAGGTTGCACCACAGCGAATCCAGACACCCCGACCTCCTCAAGAAGGGCCCGCATCTCGTCGGGAGCCGCAAGACAGAAAATTCGAAAAGCTTCTAGGAAACCCAAGCAGACTGAACGGCGCTGCGGACAATGAGGTATACGAATACACCGGCGAACATTCGCATTGGGGCGGTCAATATCGTCGGCAGAAGAGCGTCCGAAAGGGCTATCGGCGGCTCCCTCGTAGGAACAAAAAAGAAGAGAAGCAGAACTTTCTTGTGCGTTTTTTGCACACAATGTTCCGTAACCAGCTGATTATATTCAGGTATCCGGCCAGTCTCATCATTCGGTCGCCGTTTTTAGCCGCTGCACCAGATTCCACCTTTCGATGGAAGGGCGCAGAAGGACGACTTCGTCGCCTGGATCGGTCAGAGCTGATGGGATTAAGATCGGAATAGCTTCACGGCTGTTTGGCGTCTTTAAAATCGCAGTCTCCGCACTTTCATCCACTGCCCACCAGCGTTAGGCCGAACAAGATGAGCAGCCAAAGTGCTGCAGCAGCGACCGCGAGTTGCGGAAGCACTGCCGCCCGGGACAAATGCATGAATGAGATCCCGATAATCACTGCCTTCGCCGCGGCGATCGCAAGATTGACGGTTGAGTTGAAGCCGCCGAGATCGATGAAGGAGGAGCCGACAGTGAGCGCCAGGAGCACCAGAAGGCCGGCATAGGCCGAGGCGAGTTTGCGGATTTCGGTCACGACGGAGCTCAGCGGTTGGTCAGGTAGAGGACGGGGAAGAGAAACACCCAGACGATATCGACAAAATGCCAGTAGAGGCCGACCGCCTGCACGCGCCGGGCTCGGCTCGAGGCCTCGGTTCGCCACCACAGCGCCAGCGTGCCGCAGACCACTACAATTCCGCAGAACAGATGCAGGCCATGCAGTGCCGTCATCGCGAAATAGAGGCTGAAGAAAAAGGCAGCATGCACCGGGTCGGCGCCCCGATAGGTGAAGGGCGCGCCCAGCACCGGCGCAATCCCCTGATGGAACTCCATCGCGTATTCGGTGCCCTTGATGATCAGGAAGACGACGCCCAGCGCCGCTGTCGCGGCCAGCGACCAGCCGGCTGCCCGCCAGCGCGAACCGGAGGTGAAGAAGTGCGCCAGCGCCATGGCGAAGCTGGAGGTAATCAGCACCGCTGTGTTTATCGTTCCCAGCATCAGTGACAAGTGCCTGGAGGCTTCGGCGAAGGCGGCGCCGTAGCTCAGCCGGGCGACGAAGAAGATCAGGAAAATGGCGCCGAACAGCATCGCCTCGGAGCCGATGAAGACCCACATACCGAAGGCATCGGCGGCCCGCTCGCGCTCGCCCGACTTGAAGGCGACGCTTTCGGTCGAGGCGCTCATAAGACCACCCCGGCTGCCGGATCGGTGCGCTTTTCTCCAAGCCCTTTCATCGGGTAGTCGTAGGCCGGTCTGGTCACCACCGGCATTTCGGCGAAATTGTGCGGCGGCGGCGGCGAGCTTGTCTGCCATTCGAGCCCGGTGGCGCCCCACGGATTGTCCGGGGCGCGCCGGCCTCGGAATAGCGACCAGGTCAGGTAGAAGAGCGGCATCAGATAACCGATCGCGAGCACCACGGCGCCCGCTGAAGACAGAACATGCCAGAACTGGAACTCCGGCGGATAAGTGTGGTAGCGCCGGGGCATGCCCAGAAACCCCAGCACATATTGCGGGAAGAAAGTGAGGTTGAAGCCGACGAAACTAACGGCGGCCGCAATGCGACCGGCCGTCTCGGAATACATGCGGCCCGTCATCTTCGGCCACCAGAAATGCATGCCGCCCATGAAGGCCATCACCATGCCGCCGACCATGATATAGTGAAAATGGGCAATTACGAAGTAGGTGTCGTGGAGGTGCACGTCGACCGCCAGCGAGGCGACGAACAGCCCGGCCAGCCCTCCGAAGGTGAACAGCGCAATGAAGAACAGCGCAAACAGCATCGGCGTCTCGAAACTGATCTCGCCCTTGCGCAGGGTAAGGCCCCAGTTGAACACCTTGATCGCCGAAGGAATGGCCACGATGAAGGAAAGGAAGGAAAAGATCACCCCGGCGTAGGCCGACTGGCCGGAGACGAACATGTGGTGGCCCCAGACCAGGAAGCCGAAAATGGCGATCGCCATGCTGCACAGTGCCACCGCCTTGTAGCCGAATAGCGGTCGGCGGGCAAAGCAGGGGATGACTTCCGACACAACCCCCATGCCAGGCAGGATCATAATGTAGACCGCAGGGTGCGAGTAGAACCAAAAGAGATGCTGGAACAGCAGCGGGTCGCCACCGAGGTCGGGATCGAAGATCCCGAGGCCGAAGACGCGCTCCAGCACGATCAGGATCAGCGAGGCGGCCAGCACCGGAGTCGCCAGCACCATCACAAGGGCGGTGGCGTAGAGCGTCCACACGAAAATGGGCAGCCTGAACCAGGTCAGGCCCGGGGCGCGCAATTTGTGCACGGTCACGATAAAGTTGATGCCGGTCATGATCGAGGAGAAGCCGACGATCAAGACGCCAAAGGCGGCGGTCGAGACGTAGCTGTCGGAATAGATGCTGGAGAGCGGCGTATAGAAGGTCCAGCCGGTGTCGACGCCGCCGGCAAGCACCGCAAACATCGCGAACAGGCTGCCGAAGATGAAGACGTACCAGCTCGCCAGGTTGAGACGCGGAAAGGCGAGGTCGCGCGCACCGATCATCAGCGGCAGCAGGAAGTTGCCAAGCGTGGCGGGGATGGACGGCACCAGGAAGAACCAAACCATGATGATGCCGTGAAGCGAGAACAGCCGGTTATAGACGTCGTCGGAGACGAGGTCGCCTGCGGGCGAGGCGAGTTCGATGCGCATCAGCACGGCGAAGGCGCCGCCGAGAAAGAAGAAGCCGGTGATCGCCACTAGATAGAGCCAGGCCACGCGCTTGTGGTCTGTGGTGAGAAGCCAGGCGGCCGGTCCGGCGCCCTCCTCCAGATAGCTTTGGGCCTGCATCGCTTCGCTCGTCATTGCACCGTCTCCGGCTGCGCCGCGCCTTGGGCCGCAGGCCCCGCCGCACCTGCTCCGCCTTTGGGCGACAGCGATTTCAGGTAGGCGACCAGCATCTGCAGCTCGGCCTCGTCTACCAGCCCCTCGAAACTGGGCATCACCGGCTGATACCCGGCAGCGACCTCCTTCATGGGATTGAGGATGGAATCGCGCAGGTAGCGCTCGTCGGCGACCACCGTCTGTCGGTCGGAGAGCGCCACTGGCCGCCCGAAGACGCCGGCAAGATCGGGCGCGCGCACCTTGCTGGAGTTTCCGTGGCAGCCGGAGCAGCCGAGCGCGCGGAACAGCTTTTCGCCGCCCTGCGCAAGCGACTCGCTCTCGCCCTGGGCGGAGAGCCACGCCGCATATTGCTCGGGCGCCATCACGTCGATCCAGCCGCCCATTTCCGAGTGTTGGGTGCCGCAATATTCGGCGCAGAAGAGATGATAGCGGCCGGGTCTAGTGGCGGTGAACCAGACATGGGTGGCGCGACCGGGCACCGCGTCCTGCTTGACCCGGAAGGCCGGCACGAAGAAGGAATGGATGACGTCCTGCGAGGCAAGCGACACCACCACCGGCTTGCCGACCGGCACATGCAACTCGTTAATCTCGCGCTGGCCGCCGGGATGGCGAAAAGTCCACATCCACTGCTTGCCCAGTCCGGCGATCTGTATGGCGTCGGGTGGCGGGTGGCCGCCGCGCACATAGAGCGCCGCGCCCCAGCCGAAAAAGGCGAACGATATGAGCAGGCTGGCCGTGGTCCAGGTGATCTCCAGCGGCAGGGTGCGCATACGCTCGCCGGTGCGATCGGCGCTGGAGCCGGCGCGGTATTTGACCGCGTAGCCAACGACCAGGCAGGTCAGGAGCAGGCCGAGCGCCAGGCTGAAGGCGAGCAGCGCATAAAACAGCGCGTCAACCTGCGGCGCCGCCGAGGAGGCTTCCTGCGGAACGAAGGGCACGTTGAAGCTCATGCCCGCCTCCGCCAGGAAAGAGCTAGGACGGCGGTGGCGAGCGCCAGCACCGTGGCGACGGCGCCGAGCTTTAGCGCCGCCCAGATCGCCGGCGTATACTGGCCTTTCGAAGTGTCGAAGCCGGCGCATAGCAGGAAGACGTGATCGGCGACGGACCCAAGCTTGCCGGCCGACGCCTCGACCAGCGCCAGCCTCAAGTCGCGCGGCTCGAAGCTCAATGCCGGCAGCACCTGCGCGATTTGTCCGCCGGGAGTGAGCGCCAGAACCGCGATCGGATGGACGAATTGGTCGATGCGCGGGCGCGTGTCGAACGAAATGCCGGCCTGCGCCGCCAGGGCCGCGGCGGCGCCGTCGGGACTGGTGAGGAAGCGCCAGGCAGAGAGGCCCTTCGCGTCGGTAGCGTCAGCGACCCCGGCGCGAGCGGCGGCAGCGTCTTCCTGCGTCTCGGTCACGTCGATGGAGACGAACAAAGCGCGGTAGTTACTGGGGTCGAGACCGGTCTTGTTGAGATCGGAAGCGACCGCCTGCTGGGTAAGTCCGCACAGGTTCGGGCATCTGTCGTAGCCGAAGATGAGCAGCGCCGGCCGGCCGGCGAGGATGTCGCCCAGCGTGGCCGTCGCCCCGGACTGGTCGCGGAAGGGTTTGTCCAGGCTGAGCTGCGCGCCGATCTTCGGATCAAAGGCGGGGCGTTCGACTGCTTGGGCGGCCGTGAGGACTGCAAAAAAGAGCGCAAGGGCCGCAGTCAGGCGCTTTCCCACCCCTAGCTCCTCCCTCTTGTGTGGACAAGTTAGGGGTGGGTGTGCACCTTCCGCAAAAGAGCAGGCACCAATTTCGCATGATAGCCATCGGAGGAGCAACCACCGCATCATGGCTGCGCTCCACCATGCGGCAATGCAATCCCTGACGGCGACACCCCGTCGTGCGGTTGCATTGGCTGGACTTGCTTCGCCTCGCCCTGCCCCGCTTGGCCTTGGCACCGCGCCGCCTGCGGCGCGCGGGGCACGTTTTCGCCGAGAAAAGCGCATTCCCCAGCCCGAGCAGGCAGTTGCCGCGACCAGTCCGGCAGGCCGTTCCTGGCCACCAGTTCCATCGCATCTCCGATGGGAATGCGGGCGATGCCGGCGGCGCGGTCTACCCAGCCGAGCTTGGCCAGTTCCTTGTCCTCGCGATCACGGAAGGCGGCGAGGTCGATCGCCGGGAAGCGTTGCATGGCCGGCGTCGCCTCATTGCCCTGCCAGGCCGTGCCGGGCAGAGGCCAATAAGCATTGGTGTCGAAGATCAGCCTGAGCACGACCACGGTGAGGACCAGGAACAGCACCAGCCCGCCACCGAACAGCAGCAGCGCGCGCGACGCTACGTCCCGCGTTTCGGGATAACGAGGTTCGTCAGCCATTGGCGAACCTCCCGCGCGCCAGCCGCTCGCGCCAGGCGGCGATGCGCTCCGGCTCCCGAAGCGCGAACACGAAGAGCGCCGTCCACAGCCCGCCGGCACCGGCGAGCGCCGCCAGATCCGGCCAGCTCAGACCAAAGCCTGCGAATGCCGGCCTGACGCGCCACAGCACATCGGCAAGATGTCCGGCGAGCGTGATGGCGGCAAGCCAGACGATGCCAGCATGGCTGCGCTTCAGGTCGCGGCTGAGGAAGCCCGCGAAAGGCAGCACGAACTGCAAGGCAATCAGCAGCCACAGCACGAATTGCCAGCCGTTTCGCGTGCGCATTATGTACCAGTGGATTTCGACGGGCAAGTCGCCGCCCCAGATGATCAGCCACTGCATGAAGGCGAGGTAGGCCCAGGTCAGCATCAGGCCGAACAGCATATTGGCGACGTCTTCGCTCAGCGCCACGCGCTCCGCGCCACCGGGCATGGTCTCGATCGAACGTCGCGCGGCTAGCACCAGCACGGCCACCGCATAGGCCCCGATCGTCTCGGCTGAGGCTTCCAGCATTCCGTAGATGGTCGAATAGAAGTTAGGCTCGAGCGACAGCATCCAGTCTGTGGAAAAGACGCTAACGGCAAAGCCGTGAACCACCAGCCCGGCGGCGCAGCCCATGCTTCTCGCCCGGCGCTGCTGGGCAGTCTTGACGGGAACGGTCGCGGTCGGGCCCAGCAGGAACCAGGCCAGCACGAACCAGACGATGACACACACTGCAAAGCGGACGAGGAAGAAGGGCACATTCAGATAGGCGAGCTTGTGGCGCGCCGTCTCGGTTAGAGCGGCAGGATCGGCAGCCCAGGGGAAGACGAAGTCGGGTCGGACCAGCACGGGAAGAAGTAGTACGAGCGCCAGCGGCAGGGTCGCGACCATGGCTCTCAGCGGCGGTAGTGCGGCATCGCCCCAGCGGCCGCCGGTCAGGCCGTGGATCATCATGATCGTCATGGCGCCGAGCGACAGGCCGAGCAGGAAAAGGGCCATCGTGACCCATCCACAAATCGTCGCTTGCGCGCCAAGAAGCAGCCCGAGTATACACAGCAGCAGCCCGACGGCAGCTACGGCAAGCATCCAGCGGAAAGGCCGGTCGATCCTGTCGAGGCCGATCTTCATTGCGTCGCCTCCGCGTTGAGTTTGGTGCGGAGCGGCTCTGGCAAATCGGCCGCGGCGGCGCGACGGGAAAGCTGCAACGCGCGGATGTAGGCGACGATCGCCCAGCGGTCGGCCGGGGGAACGCGCGCGGCATAGGAATACATGGCGCCGTAGCCGTTGGTGATGACATCGTAGAAATGACGGTCGGGCGCGCGGCGCAGCGCCTCCTGATGATAGGTCGGCGGGGCCGGAAAGCCGCGCTGAACGATCATGCCGTGGCCGTCGCCGGTGCGGCCGTGACAGGGCGAACAGAAGATATCGAAGCGCTCTCGACCACGGTTCAGCAGCGCCATGGTGACCGGTTGCGGGATGGCATCCGGCACCGGTGCAAGCTCGGCGTTGCGCGCCACCGTGCCCGACACCGGCATGCGCGCCGAGGCGCCGTCGGCGAACTGGCTGCTCGCCTCCAGCGGCTCGTAATGCGGCTGGTCGGCCATCTGCTGCTGGCACCCGGCAAGCGCCGGCGCGGCCGCGAGCGCGAGGGCGAACGCCGGCCTCACGCCTCCACCTCCTCGACCGTTTCGGCGCCCAGTCTGGTCAATTGCCCCTTGACGACGGCTTTGCGGAATCTCGGGTCGGCCGCCTCGACCAGCAGGTAGAACTTGCCGCCCTGCGCATAGGTGAAGCTCCGCGCATTGAAGACAGGGTGGTAATATTGCGGCAGCCGGTTGGCGGCGAGCACACCGATGAAGCCGGCCGTCGCCGCACCGAGAATGCCGGCCTCGAAGGCGATGACGACGAAGGGCGGCCAGGAATGCAGCGGCCGTCCGCCGACATTGACCGGGTAGTCGATCTCTACCGAATACAGGATCAGTCCGTAAGCAAACAGCGCGGCGAGGATGCCGCCGGCCAGCACCACCCAGGGCAGGCGCGTTTTCCTCATGCCGAGTACCTCCTCGGCCAGCCCCTTCACCGCATAGGGCGAGAAGGCATCCATGCGGCTGTAGCCGCGATCGCGCATGTCGTGGGCAGCAGCCGTCAGGGCGTCGGCATCGGCGAAGGTAGCGATGACGCCGTAGAGGCTCATTGCCCCCTGCCCTCCTGCGCCAATTCCTCGACCTCGAAGATGGTGATCGCTGGCAGGATGCGGACGAACAAGAAAACCAGCGCGAAGAAGGTTCCGATAGAGCCGAACAATATGCCGAAATCCAGCCAGGTCAGCGACTGCTCGCCCCAGGAGGACGGCAGGAAATCGCGGCTCGGGCCGCTGACGACGATGACGTAGCGTTCGATCCACATGCCGAGATTGATGATGAGCGCTATCGCGAACAGCGCCGGCATATTGAGCCGCACGCGGCGGAACCAGAGAAGTTGCAACACGCCGCAATTGCAGGCGAGCATCACCCAGAAGAACGGTGCGTAGGGGCCGAAGGCGCGCTCGGCCATCATGGTTCGCTCGTAAGCCTCGCCAGAGTACCAGGCGAAAAAGGCCTCCGTAACATAGCCGTACAACACGACCATGCCGGACGCGAGCATCAGTCTGCCGGCATTGTCCATGTGCCTCGGCGTAATCAGGTCCTGGACCGAAAAGGCCCAGCGCAGCGGGATCGCGATGGTGAGCACCATGGCGAAGCCGGAATAGAGCGCGCCGGCTACGAAATAGGGCGGGAAGATCGTCGAATGGTAACCGGGCAGAATGGCGAAGGTGAAGTCGAGCGACACGATCGAATGCACCGACACCACCAGCGGCGTCGCCAGCGCCGCCATCAAATAGTAAACCTGCTCGTAGCGCGCCCAATGGAAGGCAGAACCGCGCCAGCCCATTGCCAGAAGTCCATAGAAGATCTGCGCGATGCGCGATTTCGCCCGGTCGCGCAGCACAGCAAGGTCGGGCAGCAGGCCCATATACCAGAACAGCAGCGACACGGTGGCGTAGGTGGCGATCGCCGCGAAATCCCAAACCAGGGGGCTGCGCCATTGCGGCCAGTGCATATGCGTGTTGGGCAGCGGCAAGAGCCAGTAGAAGAACCACGGCCGGCCGAGATGCAGGATGGGGTAGAGTCCGGCCATCGCCACGGCGAACAGCGTCATCGCCTCGGCAAAGCGGTTGATCGAGGCGCGCCAGGGCTGGCGCAGCAGGAGGAGCACGGCCGAGATCAGTGTGCCAGCATGGCCGATTCCGATCCACCAGACGAAGTTGGAGATCATCGTGCCCCAGGCGACTGGGATGCTGAGCCCAATGTCGCCGATGCCGACTACAACCAAGTAAGTGACCGAGTAGAAGAAGACCAGCACCAGCAAGAAGCAAAGGAAAAATGCCGCCCAGAAATAGCGCGGCAACTGCCCATCGAGCACGACGGAGGCGATGCGGCCACTGATTTCGGGAAAATCGTGCCGGCCGGCCAGCACCGGCGGGCGCCGCGGCATTTTTTTCGTGCGGGCGGGAGTGGCCGCTTCAGCCATTGCCCGGCTCCGGTTCGGAAGCGCCGGCGAGGCGGGGATTCGGATTGCCGATCCGGCCCAGATACGTGGTGCGCGGACGCGTGTTCAGGTCTTCCAGAAGCCCGTAGCTCTGCGGCGCCGCCTTCTCCCGCGAAACTTCGGAGTCGGTGAGATTGCGGTCGCCGAAGATGATTGCTCTCGTCGGGCAGGCCTGCTGGCAGGCGGTCACCACCTCACCGTCCCGTATCGGGCGGTTCTCGATCTGCGCGTGGATGCGCTTTTCGCTGATGCGCTGTACACAGTAGGTGCATTTTTCCATGACGCCGCGCGAGCGCACACTAACGTCGGGATTGCGCGCCGCCTGCTCGGGGCCGGCCTCCCCCTTGTCGAACTCGCGATAGTCAAGGAAATTGAAGCGGCGCACCTTGTAGGGGCAATTCTGCGAGCAATAACGCGTGCCGATGCAGCGGTTGTAGACCTGCGCGTTCAGCCCATCATGGGTGTGCACGGTGGCATTGACTGGACAGACGACCTCGCACGGCGCCTTCTCGCAATGCATGCACGGCACCGGCTGGAAATAGGTATCCGGCGCCTCCGGCTCCCCTGCATAGTAGCGGTCGATGCGCAGCCAGTGCATTTCGTGGCCGCGAGCGACCTCGTTCGGCCCGACCGTGGCTATGTTGTTCTCGGCTTGGCACGCTGCGACGCAAGCCATGCAGCCGACGCAGGCCGAAAGGTCGATCGACATGGCCCAGGCTTCTTCGTGGTAAGTCCAGTCCGGGTAAATGGACTCGGCCGGCGCCGGCGGCACGCCGTCGCGCACGAAATCCGGATTTCTGGCGAATTCCGCCAGCGAGGCGTGGCGCACGATCGCCCTGCCCTCCATCGCATGGTGATGCTGGGTGGTGACGACAGGCTGCGTTTCGTCGCGCGGCGAGAGCGCGACGCCGTCAGCGAACCAAGGCGCGTCGGCGGTCCTGAAAAGGAAAGCGTCGTATCCCGCCGCCAGCGGCGCCACCGCACCGGGCGCCTTGCGGCCGAAACCGAAGGAGAGCGTCACCGTGTCGTCCGGATGGCCGGGCACGATCCAGGCCGGCGCATCGAGGCTGAGGCCGTTGCGGTCGAGGTTCACCGTGCGGCCGTTCTCAAGCTTCAGGCGCGCGGCCGTCCCCGGCGAGACCAGAGCCGCATTGCCCCAGACGACCTTCGTCAGCGGGCGCGGCAGTTCCTGCAGCATGGCCGAATTGGCGTAGCGGCCGTCGCGTAGGAAGGGATCGGCCGTGAACCTTATTTCCACCTCCTTGGCTGGCGCGGCGCGCGGCCGCAGTCCGGCGAGGTCGGCCGGCGGCTGGACTGCGACGGGAACGGCAGCGGTGCCCGCGACAACGCCGTCGCGCAAAGCCTTGCGCCAGGCGGTATCGTCCAAGCTTTGCGCCCAATTTCGGCGCACCAGCATCAGCGCGTCGGCATCGAACGTGCCGGCAAGGGCCGCCAGGATTTCGTGCACCGTCCGCCCACCAAACAGCGGTAGGATGAGCGGCTGCACGATCGAGGCGGAGCCGTCGAAGGCGCGCAGGTCGCTCCAGCTTTCAAGATCGTGTGCGGCCGGCACATGCCATTGCGCCAGGAGCGCCGTCTCGTCGCGGTAGAGGCCAAAATGGACAAGCAGTTTCAGCGATCCGAACGTCTTCTTCGCATCGAGGCCGGCAGGCGCGGTGTGTACCGGGTTCGCGCCAAGCGCGACGACCGTGTCGATTGCGGCATCCGAGATCGCCTCGCCGAGATCGGATAGGTCGCCATCGACAGGGACCGCATGCGGCGGTTCGATGAGGTCAATCGTGTTGCCGAAGGCGCCGAGCCGGCCGTTGAAGGCCAGCGCCACCGCGTGGACGAACGCGGTCTGCTGCGATCCGGGCAAGACCAAGCCGTTGCGGCCGGCGCCCTTCAGATCGTCGACAACGGCGGCAATCCATTGCCGGTCGGCTGCGGCCGCATCACCCGCACCGCCCAGCACGGCATTCAGTCCAGCCGCGATTGCCTCCACCTCGCTTGGTCTTGCCGCCCTGCGGTGGTCGGCGGCCGCGCCGGTGATGGTCGGCGTCGACTCCACCGCATAGAGCCGGTTCATCGCGTCGCCCGGCTTACGCACGCGCCTTCGCGCCGCGAACTGCTTCGAATAGGCGAGCGCACCCGGCCCTTCGCCGAGGAAATCCGCGTCCAGCGAGCAGATCACCTGGGTGCGGTCGAAGCGGTAGAGTGGCGTCAATGCCCGGCCGAACAGCTTCGTCGCGGCCTCCTCGTCGGCCGTCGCGGCAAGCGGATCGTGGCGATAGATGCGAAGTTCCGGATATTGCTTGCGAAGCGCGTCGATCTGCGCCTTCATCGTCGGCGAAGTGCCGGTCTCGATGAGCAGCGCCGCGCCTTTCCCACCCGAAGCCGTCCAGTCAGAGGTGAGCTTGGCCATATCCGCCAGGAAATCGCTGTAGGGCGCCGGCTCGCCATTCTTCAGCGGGGTACGCGAGCGGTCCGGATCGAACAGGGCCAGCACTTGAGCCTGCATGACGGCATCCGTGGCGCCGAGCGAGGCGGGGTGATCGGTGTTGCCTTCCACCTTGGTCGGCCGGCCTTCGTGGCTCTCGACGACGGCGCCGATGCCGTAGCCGCCGCTGCAAAGCGTCGTCGCATAGTAAAGTGGCCGGCCGGGAATGACGTTCTCCGGCTGGCGCACATACGGCACGATGTCCTCAGCCCGGCCGCAGGCGGTCAAGCCTGCCAGCGAGAGCGAGGCGCCAGCGAGCTTCAAAAGCGTGCGACGGTCGAGATTCTGCGGCAGGCGCTCGGCGATGGAAGGGAATTCGGCTTCGATGAAGCGGCCGAGATCCGGCGTACCGGCCATTTCGTCCAAGCTGCGCCAGAGATCGCCGGCGGCCGATGAACGGCGCGAACCGGCAGCGCCTGCGGGTGCATCCTTGTCAGCGGTGGCAGACATAGCAGTCGGTCATGGTCTCGGGATGGACGTCAAGCAGCTTGACGAGCGACCGTCGGATTCTTGCGATGTCGTCCGGCGGGTTCCAGTGCATCAGGAAAGCGTCCTGCGGCGGCCGCAGATTGGGCTCGGGATCACGGTGGCAGGCAAGGCACCATTCCATGCTCAGCGGCTCGGCCCGCGCCGTCAACGGCATTTCGTCGACCGCGCCGTGGCAGGTCTCGCAGGCGACGCCCTTGTTCACGTGGATGGAATGATTGAAGTAAACGAAGTCCGGGACCGAATTGACCCTCTGCCAATGCAGCGGCTGGCTCCTGGCAAGGCTGGTGCGTATCGGCGCCAGCATGGCGGCATTGGTGTAGAGCTGCGAATGACAGGTCATGCAGATTTCAGTCGCCGGCAGCCCGGCGGAATTGGAGGTCTCGACGCCGTTGTGGCAATAGCGGCAATCGATGCCGAGCTGGCCTACATGGTGCTTGTGGCTGAAAGGGACCGGCTGTGCCGCTGCCTCGCCGACGCCGGTCAAAAAGCTCGAGCGCAGCAGCGCCGTGCCGCCGGTCGCGACCAGAAGCATGGTGCACAACCCGCCCCACAGCACGAACCGGGTGATGCCATTGGCGCTCCTTGCAAAGATTTGCGGCATCCCCTCGCCCAGAATGATTTGAACTTGGACCGACGTGATGGCGCCCAACTGAGAGGCCCCGCGGAAGTTCCGGAGTCGGTAGATTGCTCACGGGAAGGTGATCAAAATAACTCGTATTCCGATATTTCGCACGAAACGATTGCCGCTTTCGGGCGTTCGGGGACCATCACGGTTCTTTACGAGTTGAAAGACATGACTGTTGTCCAAACCGTCCGCAGCCGTTCCGGATAGCTTTCTGGTGGACCATGTTCGTCGGCGCGGCGTTTGGATCTCTCTCTGCATCCAGTCGGCACGTACGGTGGTGCTATGACGACTATCGATCCTATAGACGATCGGACAACACTTTCCAGGCCTGTAGCGGCCCTCGCCGACAATGTCGGCGCGGATAACATTCTCGACCGGAACGTATCGCAACCGCCACAGGCGCGGTGGCGAGATCGGCCCGAATGACACTAAGCAGGCACGTCATGTGGAGTTCAAGCGTGAATCGCGGAATAGCAATTACCCTGGTTCTCGTTGTCGTCGGAATCGCAACATTTGTCGTCCTCCGGGGTGGTGGATCCACGGCTGGAGGTTCGGGTGGAGAAACGCCACACGCACTCGATCGTCAGCCCTAGCGTGGAATTCGTCGAACCGTCGCTAGGGCCTTCATCAGGTGGCGTTTCGATGCGGAAACGACAAACTCACTTAATCAGGGAGAGTGCGCGATGTATCGGCTCGTGCTGTCAGTAATCATCGTTGTCGTAGGAGCAGTCTTCGTCGTCGGGGGCCTCTGGTTGGCGGTCTTGGGCGGTAGCTGGTTCTATTTGGTGCTGGGTGCGATGCTCACCGCATCCGGGATTCTGATGGGGCGTCACAACCCAACTGGGGTGGGGCTCTACGCCTTGGCGACACTGGTCACACTCTGCTGGGCGTTGTGGGAAGTCGGCTTCAACTGGTGGGCCTTGGCGCCTCGGGGCGGGCTGTTGCTGGTCATAGGGGTTTTGGTGCTCCTGCCAGCCATCATAAACAAGCTCAACCGTTCTGAACGGGTGGCGACAGGTTCCGGTCGTGCTCGCCCAAGTTTCGATTTCAACAATGCCGCTTTGGCGGCGGTGATCGTGTTGGCGGCTGCTGCAGGCATCTATTCAATGTTTCAGGATCCGGAGGAGGTGACGGGGACTTTCGATCAGGAGCGCATGGCGGCGGTGGCGTCTTCAGACGACGGTACCCCGCCCGGACAATGGGTCGCCTATGGACGTAACTCGATGGGCCAGCGCTATTCGCCCCTAGCCCAGATCACGCCCCAAAACATCGGCAAACTGCAGGTGGCGTGGACATTCAAGACGGGGCAAATCCGCGGGCCTAATGACCCGCAGGAAACGACCTATGAGGTCACTCCGCTCATGGTGAACGACACGGTATACATCTGCACCCCCTTCAGCACTGTGATAGCGCTCGACCCAGTTACTGGCAAAGAGAAATGGCGGTTTGATCCCAAGCTAAAAGAGCCACCTCAGGCCACTACTCAACACATGACCTGCCGAGGCGTCGCGTACGAGGAGGTCACGCCGGCCGACCTGCCCCCGAACGTTTCACTCGCGCCGGAGGTTGCCGGGGCGCCCGCACATGCTGGCGCCGATCTCCAGCAGAGCGTCGATGAAATCACAACGCAGGCCGCCGGGGTGCCGCAAAATGTGGTGACTGGACAGGCACAGTCTGGGGCTCCCAACCCGGTCGTCAATCGCGACCAGCCGCCAGCCAGCGTGAGCATCACCCGCGAATGCATGAAGCGGCTTTTCGTCCCCACATCGGATGGCAGGCTCATCTCGATCAGCGCCGAGACCGGCAAGATCTGTCCGGGGTTTGGCGGCGCTGACGGAACCGTCAATCTGTGGGCCAACATGCCCAACGTGACGCCGGGTTCTTTCTATTCGACGTCGCCCCCCGTCATAACTCACGATCTGGTCGTCGTTGCCGGGGCGGTCAATGACAACGTGGCGACCACTTCTCCATCTGGAGTGATCAGGGCCTTCAACGCCTATACGGGCGCCCTTGTCTGGAATTTCGACAGCAAGAACCCAGACGCAACCGCTCCGATCCCCAATGGCCAGACCTATTCCAACAATGCTCCCAATTCATGGAGTGTGGCCAGCTACGACCCGAAGCTCGGATTGATTTATTTTCCGATGGGCAACGAGTCGCCGGACCAATTTGGCGCCAAGCGCGGACCGGAGACCGAGCGGTACTCGTCCTCGATCCTGGCACTCCACGCGGACACGGGTAAAGTGGCCTGGGTCTTCCAGACCGTCCATCATGATCTTTGGGACTACGACGTGCCGGCTCAGCCGAGCCTGGTCGATCTCACCGTGGGCGGACACGACGTCCCGGCTCTGGTTGCGCCGACCAAGCAGGGCGAAATATTTGTTCTGAACCGCCTCACCGGAAAACCCCTTCTGCCCGTCCAGGAAGAGTCCGCCCCGCAAGGCGCTGTCGACGGAGATCACACCTCGCCAACTCAGCCCCACTCGGCGGTATCTTTCCGGCCTAATCGGTTAACCGAAGCGGACATGTGGGGCGCCACTCTCATAGATCAGCTCTACTGCCGGATCCGCTTTCATCAGCTGAGGTATGATGGGGTGTTTACGCCGCCATCCACTCAGGGCAGCATCGTGTATCCAGGCAATTTCGGCGTCTTCAACTGGGGCGCGATTGCGGTTGATCCGCAACGAGATATTGCCTTTGCCATGCCGGTCTATCTGGCGTTCACGTCCCAGCTTCTACCCAGGCCGGACAACACAGCTCGTGTGGTGAGCAAGAAGAATGCGCCTGTGTTCAATGAAAATTTTGGCGCCCCCTACGCGGCCAAGATGGGCCCATTCTACTCGTTTCTGGATCTGCCATGCCAGCAGCCCCCTTGGGGATATGTCGCAGGGGTGGATCTGCGGACAGGCAAGACCGTATACCGCCAAGTCAACGGCACGGTCCGGGACCTGACGCCCATACCGCTCCCGTTCGAGATGGGAGTGCCAGGGATTGGTGGACCGATCATTACCGCGGGCGGCGTCGCGTTCCTGAGCGGGACGATGGACAACTACGTTCGCGGCTACGATCTTCGCACAGGACGCGAGATTTGGCGCCAGCGGCTGCCGGCGGGTGGGCAAGCAACACCGTCCACCTACCAGGCTGCTGACGGTCGGCAGTATCTTGTCGTTGTAGCCGGAGGTCATGGGTCTACTGGCACCAAAGCAGGAGATTCGGTAATCGCCTACGCGCTGCCTGGCTAGAGCTTGGCTCAATGAGGCTAAACAGTGCGTTTTCTGAGCGCATCGGGCGAGCCGTATGCATACCAGTTACGGTGGGCTTCGAACCTCGTTGGCAGCACCGTTGCCCAAATCGCCGATCGACGCTCTCGATCCGATTGCGCGGTGTGTCAGATGACATTAAGCAGGCCACGCCCACGTGACGGCGAACCCGAATCCCAACCTCATGATCTGTTGCGACGGATTGAGCATGACATCCCTCCGATATGCGCGGAAGTTTAGCAGACTCTAAATGACGAGTCCCGCTGCTTGGGTGGCTGCGGACGGGCCGTTATCGGCGCTGCCGCGAGGTTGGGCGCAGCCACGCTCGCGCGTCGGCCATGCTCTCATGGCCGCGTTGTCGACGTTGGCGGCGGGCATGGCCAGCTTCTCTCGGCGATCCTGGCCCGCAACCCTCATCTGAGCGGTGTGCTTTTCGATCTGCCTTCAGGCGTCGCGGCAGCACGCAAGGGTGCCGGAGGCGACCTGCCGCGCACTGAATTTGTCGCCGGTGACTTTTTTGAAAGCGTTCCTCCCGGTGATGCCTACGTCATCAAGAAGGTCATTCACGATTGGGATGACGGACATGCCGCGGTGATCCTGCAAAATTGCCGCAAGGCAATGCTGCCGAACGGGAAGGTGCTTCTGGCCGAGACGCTCGTGCCGCCAGGTGACGAGCCGAACCAGATCAAGGGTGTCGACGTGGTCATGCTTGCCGTCACCGGCGGCCTGGAGAGAACACAGCTCCAATATGCAAGCTTGTTCGACGCCGCCGGGCTCCGTCTTGAACGCATAATTCAGACCCAAGGACCCATTTCCATACTTGAGGCCTGCCCAGCCTAACTACTGGACATAATTCAGCGGCGCGACATCACGGCGCCGATGCATTCGCGATGGCGACTGACCTCGCGCCGCTGCCCAAGTTGCAAAGGCAGATCCGTGGGTTCAACGACACAAGGGGATGGCGGCGTGTTGATCGCAAAGCCCAACGGGATGGGGAGTTGTTGGATTTTCGAAGCCGTCGAGCCCGTCGAGCAGGTTATCGCTTGCTGTCAACCGTCTTCGGGGCAACGCTGCTTCTGGCGGCCGCAATTTCGAGCGCACAAGCCGGCGCTCTCCAGGTAATGCCCCGTCCTTGGTTCGCACGTTTCGCTGATATCGGGACTTGCTAAAGTCTTCGGCGGTCGGCGCTGCCAATCCTTCAAGCCCCCTCGATCAGGCCCAGCGGCCTTCCCGGCACCCCTCGCAACTGTGCGCAGGGCTGGCTCATTTGGCAGGCGTCAGAACGTCCATTGTAATGTGTTTTCTCGCCGCCACCCGTTGCAAGCAATGTTGGGGGATGTCGGGCCACGTCGCCCTGGTGCATTCATCGTCGGCGACAACCACAACGGCTTCCAAAATCGGATGCACGTTTGCAGCTTGGGTAGGGGTCGATAGCAATGTCTGGGTTATGAGACCGGATATCACTGCAATTTGGGTCAGTAAGGCTACATAGGCAATGTTCTTGATCATGCTGCGGTAACGCCCGCCTTGCTGTAATCGTTCCGTGCTGGGTTACAGTGGCGGGCCTTCTTGGAATCTCTGTGGCACAAAAGTCACTAATTCGAATGTGCAGAGCTTCGACCGGCGCGCTTATTAACCAGCGGGGCTGGGCCTACCTCGATTAACGGGCGAAGGGGTGCTGAGTGACCGGTCTCTCGCTATCTGCCAGGACGGCAAAGCGCTGGAGTTCCAACCGCAAAAAGCTCGATCTCGCCAAGCTTCGCGAGGGTTCGGGCCTGACACTCCTGCGATGGCCGACGAAGTCAGCAACGCCGCTACCGCGCAACCGGCGACACAAGTGATGGTAGATCGGCGACGTGTTGAGGTCTCGCGCTGCATGGGTGAAGAGCAGCACCACAAACAGGACGACCGTTGCAGACGCAAATCCGGTACGAAAGCCATCAAGCCGAACGCCGCTGACGCAGGGATGTTCCCCCGGGAATGCGCCGCAGCCGATAAACGCCGCGAGCTTATAGCATAACGGCGGATGCACATCTTTCAGGGTTGCATTAGGGCTGCATGGCCCGCTTTTCCTCGATCTACCCGACAACGGCGAACTTCATCACGGTCGTGAAGGGTATGGGCGGATCGCAAAGCGAGTATGAAACTGTGGGGTGACGCTTTGCCCCAAAGCGGCATCACTTTCGCGGGTGAAATCAAAGAGTGGGCGCACGCGCGGTCTCTCCGAAATGTCACGCTAGCTTTTCCGGTGCTCTGCCGACGTCCACCTTCGCTCATTTCCTGTGGGGGCTTGGCCTCTGCGAGAGCTTATCTCACAGCTTCATACCGCCTCGCGATCTGAGGCCCGATAGATCCCATAGCCAACCTTCTCAAGCAGCCCCTCGTCGCACAGCGGGCTAGATAGCAGCGGAATTCCGATCTCAGTCAGCTCGCGCGTTCGCACTGCTCCCTTCTCACGCGCAAATGCGACAGTGTGGTCTCGGAGAGATGGTTAGGCCTGCCGGCCAATCGGACGCGCCCCGCGCGCTCGATGTCACGCTTGCGAAGCTTGACGGTGAGTTCTGGCGCAGTTTAGCGGGAGGTCGGCAGCTCGTAGATGCGGTTTCGGTCGGCCCAGGAGCACCACCGCCCTTCTATGCCGCGACATCGCACACTAGGATGCCGCCTGCCCTGCAAAGGAACGATTTGGGCATTGGCGCATCGTCGTCTGCGTCCGTGGGTATGGACGGATCAGTTCATGCGGAATATGGATGGGGACGTGGCCTGGTGCGGCGCTCGCATTTTCGCCGCGTCGCCAAGGCAGCTGATAAAGACTTTGGTTCAATGACGCTGCGCCGGATGGACTGGCCCTCGATTTGCCGCCGCTCTCGCAAAAGTGTCGATATCGGGGGATTTGGACATGAGCGACAACAGGCCAGACGTTACCAAGGATTGGCAAGCGACGCAGGGCCAAAAGTCTTCCGCGACGCGGCTGCGCCTTTTCGCCGTGTTCTGCTGGATCGTCGCCATTGGCGGTGAGATCGCCGGAATCTACCTGTTCTACCAGCACAAGTTCGAGCACGGCAACATGCCGCTGCTGATCGGCTTGTTGGTCGGGATCGCGGTCTTCGCAATCGCCGGCAACTTGCTGTGGAAGGCGGCCAATAGGCACGATCCGGCCCGCGCATCCGACACGGCCAGTTTCTTCTTCCAAAACCAGCTCGGAGCCCTCATCACCCTGATTGCGTTCCTCCCCCTGGTTTTGCTGATCTTGACCGACAAGAACATGGATCCGCGGACCAAGAAGGTTGCCGGCGGGGTGGGCGCAGCACTTGCCGTGCTCGCGACGTTGATCGGCGTCAGCTACCAACCGCCGTCGGTCGAGCAATACACCCAGGACATGAACGCGTGCGCCACCCAGATTAAGACAGGGCAGCCAACCACAGCCTGTTCGCCCGACGTCGCCGCCCAGGCGCAACAGATCTCCACGGACTCCGATGCGGTGACGGCCGCCACGAAGGACGCTAATCACCCCGCCGGTCAGGACGTTGTCTACTGGATCGCGCCGGAAAACGGCGCCAAAAAGTCCGCAGAGCCACATGTCTTTCACCTCTGCGCAGCCGTGAGTCCACTGAAGGACAAGACCGTGAACAGCGGCTCCGTGACCGAAGCGTACGCGCAGAACGCCATCCGCATTACGAAGCAGATCGAGATGGAACAGAAGCAGTGTGGGTTCACGGTTTCGCAATAGAACTGCCCGCGTTCTATTGCACCATCGCGGTGAGCCCTTATCTGGCCTCTATCCTTAAACGCAGTCTGCGCCTCGGGCCTAATCGTACCGGCTACCTTCAAGAAGTAGCCTGCCTGCATGCGCAGTTGCCGGCCCTCAGTCCGGATTCTGTAGCCAGAGGGGTCAAAGTCCGCTGGGGAGGGCGCGCCATCCAACGGAATTACCTTGATACGCATTGCTGACAGGCAGATTTGGGCCCGTTCCCGGACTGGTTCGGTTCGGTCCGCATTCGCGAAAAGCCAGCATTTGGCTCGCACCCCCGAGCTCGCCCGAATTGACAAAACCTGCTTCAATGGATGTGTTGCCTGACGATTGACGCGCAGGAACTTGCAAGCGGTTTAGCCGCAAACGTTCCCGTAACCTTTCTGCACGGCGGGGATGATCCTGAGAGTCTTACCTGGACGCGGCGGGTGGTCAGCGCCAAATGGCCGTTGTGGAATTTCAATGGAGCGATTTCGGCGCACAGGAGTTGAGGATCGTGATTATCAATTATAGGTAGAATCCGATGTCGCTACCTATAGCTGTTTTGGTTGTTGAAGACGAACCTCTAATCCGCATGAACATCGCCGACTCACTCCTAGGTGAAGGATTTCTGGTTTTCGAGGCCGCCAATGCCGACGAAGCCATAGCCATACTTGAGGCCAATGCCACGATCGATGTTATGTTCACCGACATCGACATGCCAGGCAGCATGGATGGCCTGAAACTTTCGGCCGCTGTTCGCAACCGATGGCCGCCGATCAAGATCGTAGCGACGTCAGGCCATCGCGTCGTGGCGGCTGCGGATCTCCCGGAAGGGAGCGCGTTCATCGGCAAGCCATACAATCACGCAGCGGTGGCAACCTGCCTGCGACAACTCCTATCGCTCTGACGCCGATGACGAGTTTTGGCCACCGAGGCCACTGAAAGATTATTGCGCAAGGCGCTCTGGCTCGACCTTCAGGGTGACAACCAACCCATCTTTTGCCCAGTCGTATTCGATCGAGCCGCGCAGATGACCAGTTACGCTGCGTTCAACCAATTTGCTGCCATATCCTGGGGCAGCCGTCGGTGCCTTGACGGCCGGCCCGCCGCTTTCTGTCCAGACGATCGAGACGGCCTCACTTTGCGCCGAACACGAGACGTCCAAAGTCCCAGTCTCGGTCGACAGAGCGCCGTATTTGAGGGAATTGGTTGCAAGTTCATGGATGACAAGCGCGAGAATGGTTGTTGAAGACTCGCCAACGCTCATCCTGGGCACCGCAACCCGAATGCGACCGCTGAAGGCGCCCAGATCATCATAAGGCGCCAGAAGTACTGTCAGAAGGTCGCCAAGAAGCGCCGAGGCTGCCTTGGTTTGGCCTGGCACTGGCCTGACCAGATCATGGGCGCGGCCCAACGCAGTTAGCCTCTGCGTCAACTCGCGCGCCATGTCGTTGGTCGTGCTCGTCGAACGCGACGTGATAGCGGTAAGGCCGGAGGCGATGGTCAACAGGTTTTTGACACGGTGGCTCATTTCGCCGGCCAGAAGCTCCCTGCCCTCCTCCGCCTGTTTCCTCCCTGTGACATCAATGAAGATGCCGAACATGAGCCGCTGAACCATGCCTTCATCGTCGCCTTGCCCCCGGGCCGAGATCCATTTGAGTTCGTCGCCGATCATGATTCGGAAATCGATCTCATAGGGGCCGACAATCGCACGCGTCGCATTGAAAGCCGCTCGCACCCGGTCGCGGTCGGCAGGATGGATGTGTGCTGACAGATCTTCAAACTTAACGTCTGTAGAACGGGGTATGCCCCAAAGGTCATACGCCCGCTCATCCATAGCCAGCGCATCGCTATCGACATTCCACGACCAAAGCGTCACACCCGCCGCTTCTATGGCCCGGATCAAATTCCTGGGCTCCCACAATAAGGGCTTCAGGTGTTCGGCAGTGGAGGTCATGGAAACTCGCAAAGGTGTCGCAAGATGACGTCTTGAAGTGTCGCGAGGCGAACGTTCCGCTCAGCTCTATTCCAGATCCGAGAAGAAGTCGCAGATCAGATCCGCAACCTTGGTCGCTTCGAAATCCGTCATGTACGCGGCGGTTTCGACGGCAGCGGTTTCGAGATCGTCCTTATCGACAGCCAAGAGGTCTAGAATTCGGGCAAATCTCACCTTGAGCTCACGCGCGCCCTCGAATTCATCGATTGTGACCTGAAGAATGCTCGGTGTAGCGCCGATCAATCGGGTTTGGATGCTGTCCGGCGACGACGCAAGGATACGTATAGCCGCAAAAAATTGTTCGCGCGCGTTGGTGTGTGTTTCGTCCATGGGGTACCTTCTTCGCTGCAGGCATACCCTGGACGCGGGGCATGAAGCGCGATGTTTAAGAGCTGAAAGATAGGACGTGCTATTTCGGGACGCTACAGCCGCGGAGGCTGGACCGCTGGATCGTCGCGGGCCCTTTACGTTGGGAGGGCAACCCTGAATACCATAGTTCTCCACAATAACCCAGCCCTCTAAAACGCGCGTGTCCCCCCGAGGCACGTGCTGGGACCACGATCGGTGATATGGCTAAATGCACAGGGGGCGACTTAATCCGAGATGGGACCAAGCGGTGTGTCAGTCGCTTTTCGACACTGGCTGTCGAACCCGAATTTGCTTTGACACGCTATGTCGTCAATAGCCCCCTCGGCGACCCTCAACCCATACTCGTTGGCGATCTCGCCTGCACCTCATGACAACTTCAGCAGCAATTTTCCGGTCATCAACCGTCGTAAGTTGGAACCAAAGTCGTATGGAGTGTTGAGGTGGGCTAGTTCAGCGGTCATGACTGGCGCGTGTTTGAGGCACGCACGCCTTTCGAAGGAATGGCCGCCGAGGGGATTTTCAATGAGATTGGTTTGGATCGCGGCGCCGGTGGCGTTGTTGATTGGGCTTTGCGTCCAGCCGGCTTTCGCCGTGTGTAACATTTCCGATGCCAAGCTCGAAGAGGCTGTTCTCAAGAGCCCGGAATTGCGTAATCCGGAAAATCGCTATCTTGTTCGTGATCTGCGAACCCTCAGAAATGCCGCGTTCCTGCTGTGGTCATACGGGCTACAGGACGATTGCGAGCGCTTGCTCGCCAATATTCGACAACTGATTGCCGCGCCATCAATGGCGAAGCTTGGGGGGAACGACGAGGACCTTGCTGATGAGCAGGTCGCCGCCGAAGAACCGCAGCAGGCTCAAGGTGGTGAAGTTCAGGGCAAACGCAACACTCCAGGAGCAGGACCTCTCATCAATCTCGACGAGCTTGAACCTGGTCTGCGTGTCGACGAGATGGTTGGCGCCGAGGTTCGCAGTTCGGATGACAAGATCGTTGGCGAAGTTCGCAACATCGTCTTAGGAACCAAGAACCGATTCGACTACGCAGTCATTGCCTCAGGCGGGTTCTTCATCGCCGGCAAAGACAGCATCATCGTCCCTCTGCGCTACATGCAGGTCAATCAGGAGCGGAACAGCTACTATCTACGCATCTCCAGTACCGATGTGAAAGCCGTTCCGTTGATGCCCGACCACGAATATCTGTGGCTCGCAGACGAAGCATGGCGAGCGAAGAACGATGCCATCTTCGAGAAGCTGGATTCTCACCCGGTCCCATTCGACCTGCAGGCAGGGCAGCAACCCACGATTAAAGTTCAGTGAGCTTTTGCGCTATCTGCACATGCGACCGGATTGACGACGGATGTTGCCATGCCCGAATACAGAAAGACCGCGGCGAGTCATAGCGGTGCAAATGGTGACCGAACTGCTTAATCGCCGCCGTGCGACGGCGGCGTCGCACTATCGAAGTGCTTTGGCTTTCGTGGGACGGCGGATCGGCTACGGACTAGTCGCTGGTTGCAGACACGAATTGCGCTGCGGAAACGAAACCTAGAGGATCACCATGCATCTGTCGAACGAGAGCATAATAGTTATACTGGTAGTGGGCCTTATTGCCGGGTGGTTGGCCGGAAAAATCGTGCGGGGCGCAGGCTTTGGTTTGATCGGGGACATCGCGATCGGGATCATCGGAGCGTTCATAGGGGACTGGCTGCTGCCCCGCGTAGGGGTCCATCTCGGAAGCGGAACGATCAGTTTGATCATCAATGCAACCGTCGGCGCCATTGTACTTCTGCTTGTCATCCGCTTGGTTGCTGGCGCGGGGCGTTTCGGAGGCGGATGGAGAGGTCGGTGGCGGTAGGCATCTCCCCCTCGGCGGGCGATCCGCCCTTGGTCAATGAGCCGCACTGAGGCAAGAAAGTGGCTGCTAGGACCGCGCGGTTTTGGCAGCGCGTTCGGCCCTTTCTGTCTCTACAATAAGTGCCGCAGCGGCTGTCGCCTGCTCGTTACGACCATCATCGTTGGACCACGGCATTTAGTGTTTCGCCTTAAGTTTCATCGCCCGCCGTGCCATTTTGTAGCGGCGCCGCGCCCTGTCTTCTTCAATCGCATCTTAGAGAGAGGTTTCCGGCGTGTTGACCGGCTCCTTGCTCGACAGATGATTGTCGTTGGCAGCTGAATTACAGGCCATCTCGGCTCTCCTAATGCGAGCCCGAACTTCGGGATGGTAGAAGAGTTCCTTCTTCGCACGCAGGAATCGCCCAAGAAATGGCCATTGGCAAATTTCAACGTGAGCGACAACAGCCTCGTTAGTTGCGGTCGATCCGTGTGCGCATCGCAAATTAACGCCGCGGCGGACAATGAGGCTCACGGATCTTCCGGCGAACATCTCCATTGGAGTGGTCACTCTCGTCGGCAGAAGAGCGTCCGAAAGGACTGTCGGCGGCTCAATCGGTGGAACGGAAAAGAAGAGAGCAGAATTCCCGTGTGCAGTTTTTGCACACAAACGGCCATAACTATCTGATTTTGTTTATGTATCTGTCCCATCCATCATGGGCGCTATGGCTACCCTAAACCTTTGATAATCTTTCATGCTTCATAACTTCGACAGGTTGGATCGCGTCGTACGGGCTCTATCACGCGCCATGATAGGCCCAAGCCGCAAATCGGCGGATGACTGGCCGGCGCGACGGCGTGGGGCGTCGAATACCTCAATCGCAGGGTAGCGTATAGGTCGACCTGGCCGGAATTGCCAACGCGTCGTCTGCTTTCGATGCCTGGGCGGAGGACGGAACCCTCCAGCTTCGTATGACGGTGTCTGCGCCAACGATGTGGCTAGGAACTGGGAAGGCCAGCCCTCGACAGCATCTCAAGGAACCGGGAATGATGATGATCCTTTACATAGCGCGGCACAAAGCCAGGGCAGACGTTGCTCAGATTGAGATGCGGAAGTTGTGACAGGCAATGGTGGATGGCCCGGGACGCTTCTTCGTTGTTTCCGGTGGCCGATGCGGTCGCGGCCCAATAAAGGGCGCCGCGAACGAAACCAGGCTTTGTCCTGACCACTTTGCGGGCGGCTTCGAGCGCCCGCTGGTTGTCTCCGCCAGCGAAGAGCGCCACAACCAGGCCGTGGTGGCGCCAGAAGTCGATGACATCGTGCGTTCCGAGCCGGATTGCTTCGTTGGCCTCACGCACCGCTTCGTCGACCTGTCCGCGCAACGCAAAGAGCATCGAAATATCGCCGTGGCCAGTTGGGTAGCTTGGGTTGAGGCTGATCGCGTGGCGGCATTCGGCGATCGCCTCGTCGATGCGACCGCAACTTTCGAGAGCGAACGACAGAATACATCGGGCAATCTCATCGTCCGGTACCGCCCGCACTGCGGCTTCCGCAAGCTCGACCGCACGCTCGATCACCCCACGCTCCCGAGGCAGCGCACCAAACGCCACGCCCATGGATATTACGATCGAGAGCGTCCGCTTTGCACGGGCGTTGTCGGGACCTATCGAAAAGGCCTTTTCGGCAAGCTCTATCCCGACCAAAAGTGAGTCCCGAGTCATCTCAAAATATTTCATGAGGGCTTCGTTCACCAGCCTGCGCACTTCAGGGATCCCTGGCGGGCTTTTGTCTCTAACCTTCCAGTTGGTCAGTTGAAGTTCGAGGATCACGGCAAGAACAACAGATTGTGCGATCCTGTCCTGGAATTCGAGCGCGTTCTCGGAGTGGCCGTCGAACTTCTGGGCCCAGACGTGGTGGCCGCCGGCGGCATCGACGAGCTGGACATTCACCCTCAACCCATTGCCGGATCTCTGGACGCTGCCGCTGAGCATATATCGCGCCCGGAGTATCCCTGGTGTCTTGGCTTCTTCGCCTGGGCCGCTCTTCTCGGGCGGAAGCGCGGCGAGCACGACATAGTCGGCCACTTCGGAGAGGGCTGTCGTGATGTCCTGGACAAGGCCCTTGGCGAAAAAGTCGTCGCCTTGCTTTCCGGTCAGATTGACGAAGTCGGCAACGCTGATGGACGGACGCCCAAGGCGCTGGCTGGACGGAACACCATTTGTCGACTGCACATTTGAAGCGTCGTCGGCGGCGAGCAACAGAGATTGCCAAAGCGCCCGCGTTTCAGGGCCGGCTTCGACGCCGAACTCCTTCTTCAGCATGCTTCTGCAAGCTTCGTATGTCCTGATTGCCCTGTCGCGTTGGCCACATGAGAGCAGCAATTCCATCTTGAGCCGATAGGATTCCTCCCGTGTCGGTTCCATGGTCAGAATACGATCGGCCAGGATCAGCCCGGCATCGGGGTCGACGAGACGGGCCAGTTTTTCGAAGGACTCAATCGCGCGGCCGAGCAGCCTGTCGCGTTCCGATGTGATCCAGTCATCGAACGTATTGCTTCCCAGATAAAGCCCGTCGAGGAAGGGCCCGGTGTAGTTCGCCAAAGCCTTCGCGAGGTCCTGGGCGGAACGGGCCGAGAGACCCGTTTCGAACTTCTCCACGTCGACTTGAACCAGCTCTGGCCTCAGGGCGATCAACTCACCGCTGGAATGGATGAGATCCACCCCTTCTCGCGCCAGATCCTGGCGCAGGACACTGAGGGCCTGCCGAAGGCTGTTGCGCGAATGTTCAGCGTCGCTGTCGCCCCATAGGAGGTCAGCCAGCCTCTCCCGCGTCGCCGCCATGCCCGGACACCGGGCCAGATAGGCGATGATTGCCGGCCCTCGTTTCCCGGTCAGCCGAAGCGGACCGGCCGTTTCATTTTCAATCCGGAAACCGCCGAAGAGTGAGATTCTATTTGCAGCGCCGCTGTCCTCACTTTGCATTTGCTATCCCAGCCTGACGAAATCCTAACTCAAAACTAACGCTTCGCAACAGTCGGCCTTCGCGCTCAAGCGCTGCCGTAACGGCAGGCTGTTTAGGCTTTGCTAAATTAAGGCGACCAAGTCAACGAAAGGCTTGGTTCGAGGGGGATGCGTGTCCAGGACAAGAGCCAATTTGCTGCTGCTGTTTGCAGCCGCTTTGTGGGGCTTCGGCAATGTCTCGCAAAAGATGGTGCTTGTGCATCTCGACGCGCTGAGTGCTGTGGGTCTGCGATGCCTGATCGGCGGGCTGCTTGTGCTGCCCTTTGTCTTCATGGAGAAGCGGCTTCCGCTCGGGCCGGACTATTTTTCCAGCTTGGCCAAGGTGGGCGCGCTGTTTGCCATCTCCATCACGCTCCAGCAGCTTTGCTATCTCGGGGCCTCCGTCACCAATGCGAGCTTCCTGGTAAGCACGGCAACGGTAATGACACCGCTGGCCGCCTGGTTTCTCGTAGGCGAACGTCCGACAGCGAGTCTCACAATCGCCGCCGGATTGACCCTTGTTGGAGCCCTGCTGTTGTCGGATGGGATAGCCGGGTTCAGCAGTGGCGATCTTACCGCTGTCCTCTCGGCTGCCTGCTATGCGCTCTGGGCAGTCGAACTGGGCCGGCACATGCAGGTGCATGCGCGGCCGTTCACCGCTGCCGCGACACAGTTCTTCGGCGCCGCAGCCTTCGCCCTGCCGCTCGGTGCAATGCAAGGCAATCTGTCGCTGGCCGCCGCATCCGCAGCCGGCCCGGAACTGGCCATCCTCGGCGTGTTCTCCACTGCGATTGCCTTCGGCATACAGACGGTTGCCCTCCGCTTTACGCCGGCCAGCCACGCCGCCGTGATCGTCAGCGCAGAAAGCGTTTTCGGGGCGCTGGGCGCGGCAATCTTTCTCGGCGAGCGGAGCTCGTCCGCGAGCGTCTTGGGTGCCGGCATCATCCTGGGTGCGATCCTGTCCGTTGCAATGTCGAACCGAGCGCTGCAGGCACGCACGTCCTTGCGAACCGCTTCGGTTCAATCCTTCGACGCGGCCCCTGCCTTTGCAACTGCGTCCGCAAATCGGGCGGGCGATCGTCATCCCAACAATTCAGGTCCAGTGGAGGAATGTGATGGCCCTTGCCGGTGATGCGAAACGTATTCCAGACCCGGCCGGACTTGTCGCGGGGGCGCAGTGATGGATGCGCGGACAATCCTTCTTCCGGTCGCACATT
The DNA here is from genome assembly GCF_003998165.1 of Mesorhizobium sp. M7A.F.Ca.US.007.01.2.1. Lineage (NCBI taxonomy): Bacteria > Pseudomonadati > Pseudomonadota > Alphaproteobacteria > Hyphomicrobiales > Phyllobacteriaceae > Mesorhizobium > Mesorhizobium sp. M7A.F.Ca.US.007.01.2.1. The sequence goes on from NZ_RZQP01000035.1 coordinate 29,126, forward strand.
TGGTATCGGCGCTTCGCGCCCGCATGAAGGGACCGGGTGGCTACTACAACAGCGGCAATGCGCTCGGCCTCATTGTCGGTCTGGCGATCCAGATTGCCACCGCGCCGGTCGGCTTGCATGAGGGAAGCAGCGTCACCATGGCGGTGATCGAATATTTCGCTGGCAGCCATGGCACTGTTGCGCTGACCTTGACCACCCTGGTCTTCTTCTGGGGCGGCGAGGCCTATCACCGGGCCTGGGCAAGGCCGGATGCTCCCGATCCCGCCCTCAACCGTCTAGGCGACTTCCTGTCGGGCCTGGGTGCGATCGGGCTCGGCATTGCCCTGTTGCTGCTCGGCGATCCATTGCTTGCGGCGACCTCCGGCCTGCTGCATGCGCTGGGCAAATTCGGCAGCACCTTCCACAGGCCCGGCACGCCAATTCCGATCTGGCCGGCCGCTTGGCCCGATCCGTTCCGCAGTGCGGTGCTCGCCAGCCGGTTGCCGGCAATGCTGGCGACGACAGTGGCCCTCGCCCGCGCTTTGCCTGAGGTCTGGTGGAGCGGCTCCTTCGCGGCCCTCGCCATGCCACTGACCTTGCTCGGCTGTTATCTCTTGTGGACCAAGGCCGATCTGCTGCTCTTCGGCGTGGGCACCAAGGCCACCCGCCAGATTTCCACATGTTGAACCCGCTTTTTGAAACGACCGGATGTCGAGATGGAGAATGACATGTTTGGCAGTGTGTATCATCAGGACGCCGGCCCCCCATCCTTTCGCAAACTGGTGCGGGCGACAGGCTGGGGCAGTCTCCTGACGCCGGCCGGTTCAATCTCGAGAGTGACAGGAATACTTGCAGCTTCGCTGTTTTGGGGGGCCTCGGCCCATGCCGCGAACGTTGACGTCGCCATCGTGTTCGCGGTCGACTTTTCGTCATCCATCGATCCGAAGATCGCCGATATGCAACGCGAGGGACATGCCGCGGCACTCACCTCGCCAGAGATCATCGCCGCCATCAGCCGGAATTATATTGGTTGCATCGGCGTTGCCTATTTTGAGTGGTCGAGCCCCGGACACGCGCGCGTCGTGCTGCCGTGGACAAGCATCTGCGGACTGGAAGATGCCGAAGCGGCGGCTGCGGTGATCAGCAGGAAAGGCGATACCGGCTTCATCCGCAGAGGGCGTGGCGGAACATCCGTCTCCTCGGCTATCGACATCGGCAGTCTCCTGCTCGACCAGTTCCCGGGAAAGGCCGCAAAGAAAGTCATCGATATCTCCTCCAATGGCGAGAACAACGACGGGCTTCCCGTCCAGCCGAGCAGGTCGAACGCCATAGCCAAGGGATATACGATCAATGCCATCGCCATCCCGACGGAGGATGAGAATCCCGACCAACCTCTGGCATCCTATTTTGCCAAATCGGTCATTGGCGGTTCCCAGGCCTTCGTCATGACGCCGAAGGGGCCAGACGACTACACCATGGCGCTTCGCCGCAAGCTCGTGACTGAAGTAAGCATGAACGACGACCGTCCGCTGTGAAAGTGCGCCATGTAGGACGAACTTTCGAGGCCCCATCCCGGAGCGCATTGCACAACGAGATCCCCGCGCCGCTGCAGCGCGAGACCTTGTAGGACCGTCAGGACAACAGCCTATCGCCGCAATGCGTGCACGCTTGCCTTGCCTTCGCCGCCTACCGGCAAAGCCATGTCATCGTCGAGAAGGCGCGTGATGCGGGCAAAGCCGGTGAACGCTTTCCTTGCTTCCTCGGCCGACATCTGGCCCGACAAAGCGGCCGAGCAACAGTTCAGCGCGCACTGATAAACCGGACCGCGCCGTCCCGTTGGCCATTTCCGCAAGAACATCATGGCTTCGGCAACACTATCGATTTCTTCCGCAGGGTGTCCTTGCCCGCGCGAAATCCGCACGGGCGAAAAGAAATGCAATTGATCCATCGTTTCCTCCCGGTCGACCGCAATGCGCTCGATCGAACCCCACCAAACGCACCAACAGCCGGTTGGTTCCAGCCAAAAAATGGAATTTTTTGAGAAATCTGTCAGGCGAAGGCGATCACCTGTGCGGTGGTGAGTGTCGCCTACATCGTCGGAAAGTGGCAGGCGACTTTGCGACCGGGTCGGTATTCCCGCAACTGCGGCCGCTCCGAACGGCAGCGCTCCGCCGCGATCGGGCATCGGGGATGGAAACGGCAGCCGGTTGGAGGGTTCAGAGGGCTCGGTACGTCGCCGGTGAGGATGATGCGCTTGCGCGTCCCGCTGGGCGTCGTCTCCACGATAGGAACCGCCGAGATCAGCGCCTGGCTATAGGGATGGGCCGGTGCTGCAAACACTTCTTCCGCCGGCCCTTCTTCGACGATCGAGCCGAGATACATGACCGCTATGCGGGTTGAAACCTGACGTACCACCGACAGGTCGTGGGCGATGAAGATGTAAGTGAGATTGAGCTTCTCCTGCAGATCGGCAAGCAGGTTGACGATTTGCGCCTGCACCGACACGTCGAGCGCGGAGACGGGTTCGTCGAGGACCACGAGGTCCGGGTTCAATGCAATAGCCCGCGCGATGCCGACGCGCTGGCGTTGCCCGCCGGAAAATTCGTGCGGAAACCGCATGACGTGATCCGGCAGCAGGCCGACAAGGTCGAACAGTTCCGCCACGCGTCTGGTGATCTCGCTCGACGAGAGCCTGCCATGGATGCGCAGCGGCTCGGCCACCAGGTCGCCGACGCGCCGGCGCGGATTGAGCGATGCCGACGGATCCTGGAAAACCATTTGCAAGCGGCGCCGGAGCGGCCTGAGTTCGGACAGCGACTTCGAGGTGATATCGTTGCCTTCGAACAGAAGCTCGCCGTCCGATATGTCGTAGAGCCTCACCAGGCAGCGCGCCAGCGTGGACTTGCCGCATCCGGATTCGCCGACCAGGCCGACCGTCTCGCCGCGCCACACGGTCAGGGAAACATTGTCGACCGCATGAACGGTTCGCTTGCCTTCGGCGGAAAAACGGCTGCCGATGGAAAAGCGCTTGCCCAGCGAACGCGTCTCGATAATGGGGCGGTTCTTGTCGGTCATCGATCCGCTCATGCCTGTGCCACCCTGAAGCACGCCGCGGCATGAGTGCCGCTCCCGAGGTCGGGTTTGCCGGCCTCGCAGGGCTCATAGTGAACCGGGCACCGCGGACCGAACGCACAGCCCTGCGGCAATCGCAGCAATGACGGCGGCGAACCGGGAATGGCCGGCAGGCGGCGTGGTTTTTCGCCGGTCAGCGGCGGGATCGAACCGAGCAGCGCGCGCGTATAGGGGTGTCGCGGATCGGAAAACAGCTCCGCGCGACTGCCGCGCTCCACCACGCGGCCGGCATACATGACCATGACCCGGTCGGCGAGTTCGGAGACCACGCCCATGTCATGCGTGATGAAGACCACCGCCGACTTGTGCGTCGCGCGCAGCTTGCGCACCAGATCGAGAATGCCGGCCTGTACGGTGACGTCGAGCGCCGTGGTCGGTTCGTCAGCCACCAGCAACGCCGGATTGCAGGACAAAGCCATTGCGATCACCGCCCGTTGACGCATGCCGCCGGACAGTTGGTGCGGGTAGCGCGACATCGCCTCGTGCGGGTTCGGAAAATTCACCTCGGCCAGCAATTCCTCCACGCGCTCCATCGCCTTGGACTTGCTGATGTTGCGATGCGCGCGGATCTGTTCGGCGATCTGCCAGCCGATCGTGTAGACAGGCGTCAACGCGGTCATCGGATCCTGGAAGATCATCGCGATCTCGTTGCCGCGCAGCCGCCTCAGTTCGCGCGCGGGCAGTCCCACCAGTTCGCGGCCCTTGTAACGGATCGAGCCTTCGATGGTGGCGTTGGGATCGGTGATCAGACCCATGACGGCCAGCAGCGACACGGTCTTGCCGGAACCGGACTCACCGACGACGCCGAGGATCTCGCTCTCCTCGAGGTCGAAGGAAACGCCATCGATGGCCCGCACCAGGCCATCATTTGTGCGGAAGGATACTTTGAGGTCGCGCACCGACAGTATCATGATGTCCTCAGGCGCGGATCGAGAAGGATGTAGACGAAATCGACCACCGCATTGGCAACAACCACGAACATCGAAGCGTACATCACCGTTGCCATGATCATCGGCAGATCGAGATTCTGCAGCGCGTCATAAGTGAGCTTGCCGATGCCGTGCAGCCCGAACACCACCTCCGTCAGCAGGGCCGAGCCTCCGACCAGCGCACCGAAATCCAGGCCGAACAAGGTGACGAAGGCGATGAGCGACGTGCGCAAGGCATGGCGCAGCAGGATGCGGGTCTCCGACAGGCCCTTGGCCCGGGCCGTACGGATATAGTCCTCCTGCAGGGATTCGATGATCGCCGCGCGCAGCACGCGCCCATAAATGCCGATGTAGAGAATGGACAGCGTGATCCACGGAATGACCAGGGTCAGGAACCAGCCCTTTGGATCGTCGGAGAAGTTCTTGTAGCCGAGCGGCGGCACCCAGGAGAACGCCCAGCTGTCGTGGTAGCGGCTCTGGGTGATCAGGTTCATCACCTCGCCCAGCCAGTACACCGGCATCGAAATACCGAGCAGCCCTAGCGCCATCAGCAGCTTATCCAGCCAGCTGCCGCGCGTGGCGGCGGCGGCGATGCCGATGATGATGGAGACGACCACCCACAGGATCGCCGCTCCGAACACCAGCGAGAGCGTGACCGGGATCGAATCCATGACCGCCGGCACCACCTTCCAGCCACGATTGACGAAGGAGGTCAGATCGCCGGTGACGAAGATCTTCTCCATCATCGTCACATATTGCACGTAGAGCGGCCGGTCGAAGCCGAAGCTGTGGCGTACCGCCTCCAGCACTTCGGGCGATGCATTGCGGCCGGCGATGCGCGCCGCCGGATCGGAGCCCGGCGTTGCGAAGAAAATCAGGAAGACGATGACCGAGATGCCGAACATCACGAACAGCATCTGGCCGAACCGGCGCAGGATTGCGTAGATCATCAGTCGCGCCCCAGCCGAACCTTGGAGCGCGGGTCGAGCGCGTCGCGCAGACCGTCGCCGAAGACATTGAGCGCCATGACGGAAACCGCGATCGCCAGGCCCGGCACCAGCGCCACCAGTGGCCTGGTGTAGAGCAGCGCCTGTCCGTCCTGGATGATGGTGCCCCAGCTCGCGGCCGGCGGCTGCACGCCGATCGAAAGGAAGGAAAGGGCTGATTCCGTAAGCATGTTCAGCGCCATCATCAGCGGCACGAAGACGATCAGCGTCGTGGTGACGTTGGGCAGGATGTCGCGCCACAGGATGCGCCACCCCGGCACGCCCAGATTGATCGCGGCGAGCACGAATTCGCTTTTGCGCAGTGCCAGAACCTGCCCGCGTATCGGACGAGCCACATAGGGCACGTAGACGATACCGATGATGATGACAGGCAGCCACAGACTGCCGGACTCGATCTGGATCGGTCCTATCGTGATGCCATGCGCGATGGTGACGATGGAGAGCGAAATCGCCAGCAGATAAATGGGGAACGCCCACAGTATGTCGAGGAAGCGCGACAGCACCGTGTCGGTGACGCCGCCGAAATAGCCGGCGATCAATCCCGCCGCCGTGCCCAGGATCAGGGTGAAGATGGTTGCTGCTCCGGAGATCAGCAACGAGCTCAGCCCGCCATAGAGCATCCTGGCCATGACATCGCGCCCCTGGCTGTCGGCGCCGAGGAAATAATTGCCCAGCCGCCAGGTCGGGCCGAGCGGTGTGTAGCCAAGCCCGAGCCCCTCCGTCGATTGTTCCATCACCGGAACGTCGGCACCGTCGATCTGGATGACGGCGTCGAGCGTCGAGGCGAAGGGGTCCACGCCTGCCCATTTCGCATAAAGAGGCGCACTGAGGCAGGCAAGGACGATGAGGAGGAACACGGCCAGCGACGCCATGGCGGCCCTGTCCCTTGCCAGCTTCGCAAACGCGACGGCCCAGGGCCCTCGCGTCTTGCGCGGCGCGGCGACAGCTACGTTCGACACGGACGTGCCCCTCCGCGGTTCGTTACTGCACCCAGGCCATTATTGTACCCAGGATTGGGTGATCATCCAGTTGAACTGCCTGTTGAACTTGAAATTGCCAAGACGTTTGCTGACGAAGTCTAGCCGCTTCGGCGTAAAGAGGCCGACCGCAGGTGCCTTGTCGGTGACTTGCCTGTCGATTTCAGCCCACATTTTATCGGCGGCTTTCTGATCGGTGACGCCGAGGTCCAATGCCTTTTGCATCTTGGCGTCGATTTCCTTGTCGCAGAAGCCGGCGATGTTGATCGAGGCGTCCGAACCTTCGCGGAAGGAGGCGCAGCTGAACAGGATGTTCAGGAAGTCCGAAGCCGCCGGATAGTCCTTGTACCACTGGGTGACGGACATCTGCACCTTGTTGTTGGTGTTCTGGATGTAGGTGAACTGGATGTTCGACGAGATCGGCTTGACGTCGGCGACATAGCCGATGCTGGTCAGCACGCTCTGCAGATAGACGCCGATGGAGCGCGAAATGGCGGTGTCCTCGACGATGATCGTCACCTTCTGGCCCTTGGTGCCGGAGTCCTCAACGAGCTGCTTTGCCTTGTCGAGATCAGGAGCCGACCATTTGGCGCCCGGGTTCTTGGTGAAGGGACAATAGTCTTCATGCCCGGGGAAGTCCGGAGGCAGGACCTGGCAGACCGGCGAGGCCAGCACCTTGCCGCCGAACAGCTTGACCAGCGTGTTGCGATCGATCGCATAGGCAACGGCCTGGCGGGCTTTTTCGTTGTCGAAGGGTGCGAGACGGTTGTTCAGCGGCGCGTACCACCAAGCCGAAAGCGGCGAGATGTGCAGCTGGTCCATGGACTTGCTGCCCAGTTCGCCCAGGCGGTCGCTCGGCAGAGCGTCGAACATCCAGTCCGCTTCGCCGTTCTGGATCGCGGTGACGGCTGCCTCTTCGGACAGGCCGAAATCATATTGGACGACATCCGGATAGCCGTCCGGCTGGGCTTCTTCGCTCCACTGCTTGAAATTGGGGTTGCGGGAAACCGTCATGCCCTTGTTCGGGTCGAAGGCGGAGATCATGTACGCGCCGGTGCTGGGAATGGGCTTGGAACCCATGTCTTCAGCGGGCGTGTCCGCCGGCAGGACCACGGCATGCGGCAAGGCAAGCTTGTAGAGCAGCTCGGCATCCGGCTTGGTGATGTTGATGGTGATGGTGCCGGCCGCTTCGTCGCCGACAACGCCGCCTTCCAGCGTGCAGCTCTTGGTGTCGGCCAGGCATTTGTCCGCCCCGACGATGCCGGCATAGAACGTGCCGGAGGTGGGTCCGGAAACCTTGAAGATGCGCTGGAAAGAAGCGACGACGTCCTTCACGCCAAGATCCTGGCCGCTGGAGAACTTGATGCCCTTGCGCAGCTTGAAGGTGAAGGTCTTGCCGTCATTGCTGACCTGCGGCAGGGCCTCGGCCAGATCGGGGACGATGGTGAAACCGTCCATGCCCTCGGCCTTGCGGAAGGCCACCAGGCCGTCATAGATCGGCTGGTACATCTGCCAGCCCTGGTCCGTGTAATTGATGTGCGGATCGAGCGTTCCGGCCGCGGAGCGGGCCAGCAGGCGGATGGTGCCGCCTCGGTGCTCCTTGAGATATTCGGCCTGTGCCGGGGCCAGCCATGTACCGGCCAGCAATGCCGCGGCTGTTGCCGCCAGAAGCAGTTTCTTCATGTCTTGATTCCCCTTTTTTCAGTTATCGTTGTGGTCCAGGAAGTCTCCCACCACCCGCATGCACGCATCTTGCTCTTCGACATGCGGCATGTGGCTGGAATGCTCGAATATCTCCCAGCGAGACCCCTTGATGCCGTCCTTGTAGGGCTGCACGGTCGCGGGCGTGGCCTCGTCGTGACGTCCGGAGATGATCAGTGTGGGAACATCGATGGCCGGCAGGCGCTCGACGATGCTCCAGTTCCTCAGCGTTCCGATGACATGGAACTCGTTTGGCCCATTCATCAGATTATAGACGGTCGGATTGCGCACGACCTGGGCGAAACTTTCCGTGACTTCGGGCGGGAAAGGCACGACCCGGCAGACATGCCGCTCGTAGAACACCATCGTCGCAGCCTGGTAAGCCGCATCGTCCGTCGTGCCGGCCTGTTCGTGTCGGGTCAGGGTCTCCTGCACATCCGCGGGCAGATCCGCACGCAACCGGTTGGCCTCTTCGACCCACAGTTTCATGGACGCCGGTGAGTTGGCTATGGTCAGCGATTTCAGGCCTTGCGGCCGCGTCACGGCATATTCGGCGCCCAGCATACCGCCCCAGCTCTGGCCGAGCACGTGGAAGCCTGTCCGAATGCCGAGGTGGTCGACGAGGTTTTCAAGCTCGTCGATGAACAGCCCAGGTGTCCAGAAATCGGCGCCTTTCTCAGGCAGCAAGGTGGAATTGCCGCAGCCCAACTGGTCGTAGTGGATGACGGCGCGATCCCTTCGCGCAAGAAGCTTGTAGGCATCGACATAGTTGTGAGCGACGCCCGGGCCGCCATGCAGGATCACCACAGGCGCCTTTTCGCCGCCGAGTTCGCCACTGACCCGATACCAGGTCTCGTAGGCGCCAAAAGCGGCCCGTCCTTCCATGCCGATGATCTCAGATGACATCCCAATTCCCAGTGCGATTGAAGGTACTTTTATCGTCCGCGGCGGCAGGCGCCTAACTCATGTTACGGGTGACCTGCACCCACTCTTCCAGCATCTGCACGCCAAATGCCGTGGCACCTTGCCTGCCGAGCGGCCGATCGGTGTCGGTCAGTTCCTTGCTGGCGATGTCGAGATGCACCCAGGGGCGATCTTCCGTGAAATGGCGCAGGAAGGCTGCGGCATAGGGAGCATCGCCATCTTCCATATCCTTGGCATGATGCCGCAGGTCCGCGAACGGCGATTGCAGGCCCTCGTCGTAGGCCCGATCGAGCGGCAGCCGCCAGAACCGCTCGCCGACCGTTTCTCCGGCCGCGATCATCTGTGACGCGATGGCATCGTCGGTGCTGAACAGGCCGGCGAATATCGACCCCAACCCACGCGTCACCGAATAGGTCAGCGTTGCCAGATCGACGATCACTAAAGGGTTGAAGCGCGTGGCTGCATAGTGGAGGCAGTCGGCCAGAAGCAGGCGTCCCTCCGCATCCGTGTCGAACACTTCCACTGTCTGTCCGGACGCCGTCGTGATGATGTCGCGCGGTTTGAGCGCCGTGCCGGATGGCATGTTCTCCGCAATGCCGAGAACACCGACAACGTGTACCGGGCTGCCTTGCCGGGCGAGTGCGATCAGCAGGCCGACCACAGCGGCCGCTCCGCCCATGTCGGCTTTCATGTCGAACATCTGCGCTCCGCCCTTGATGCAGAGGCCGCCCGAATCGAAGCAGACGCCCTTGCCGACGAAAGCGAGTGGTTGGGCGGGAGCACCCTTGCCCCGGTAGCGCAGGACAGCGACCCGCGGCGGGCGCGCCGAGCCCGATCCGACAGCAAGAAGCGCGTTCATGCCGAGCTCCTTCAGTTGCGCGGCATCAAGCATTTCGATGTCGATGCCGGCTTCACGCAGGGGCTCAAGATGAT